>NZ_KI542693.1:0-58374 GCF_000496155.1 Ferroplasma sp. Type II | reverse complement strand
ACTCACTGCCTTACTTTCATATGATGAAAAACCCGGTATACAGGCAATAGGAAATATATATCCAGATAAGCAGCCAGATGAGAAGCATGGCTATATATCAAGAAATCATGATTACAAGCGAAATGGGACATTGTCCCTGATGGCTGGCATTGATCTCATAACAGGGCAGATAATCCCGCTGGTGGAAGAGAGGCACAGGAGCCTTGAATTTGTGAAATGGCTTGAACTTGTTGACAGATATTACCCGGATGATTATAAGATCACCATAATCATGGATAATCACAGTGTTCATACATCAAAAGAGACAATGAAATACCTCTCATCAAGGCCATGGAGATTTAACTTTGTGTTTACACCAACACATGCATCATGGCTTAACATAATAGAGATGTTCTTCAGCAAGATGGCACGTTCCATGCTCAGGGGAATAAGGGTTGATTCAAAGGATGAACTGAAGAACCGCATGCTGGAATATATACAGGAAATAAACAACGAACCTGTTATATTCACCTGGAAGTGGAAAATGGATGAGATGCCAGGAGGTATAACTCTATAGTATTGTCAGTGTAATATAATGTCTCGATACTAGATATATTATTAGTTGGCCCGGATACCACTATCTTTGATTGACCAAGTCTTGTACTCTTTCCAAGGTCATTATGAATTGTGCTGCTTGATGGAAAGGCAAAATGGGATTCACCGGAAATTATGAAATAGGATATTCCGCTTACTATGATTATTATTACAATAATGACAATAGCCAGATATTTTATCTTAGCGTTCATTTGTCTCATAAAAACCATAATCAGTCAAGATATAAACTTTTAGTTCAGGATATAACAGATCAGTATTTTTTCATTGTGGATCTTTAAAGTTGCTTATTTTAAGGTTTGATTTAAACGCCTGAAGAACTATTTCTCCATAGGAATATAATGTATAATGTATAATGTATAATGTATAATGTATAATGTATAATGTATAATGTATAATGTATAATGTATAATGTATAATGTATAATGTATAATGTATAATGTATAATGTATAATGTATAATGTATAATGTATAATGTATAATGTATAATGTATAATGTATAATGTATAATGTATAATGTATAATGTATAATGTATAATGTATAATGTATAATGTATAATGTATAATGTATAATGTATAATGTATAATGTATAATGTATAATGTATAATGTATAATGTATAATGTATAATGTATAATGTATAATGTATAATGTATAATGTATAATGTATAATGTATAATGTATAATGTATAATGTATAATGTATAATGTATAATGTATAATGTATAATGTATAATGTATAATGTATAATGTATAATGTATAATGTATAATGTATAATGTATAAACTACTATGTATAAGCATGAGTATTGTTATCATGCAACATTTTATATATATCATGTAGATATATTTAAATGGAAACAACTAGAGTTAGTGTTGCTTCATCTCTGAAAAAGAGATATATACGGATAGCCCCCATATTGTTTTTCTTGTATGTGATAAACTTTTTAGACCGTGTGAATTTATCATATGGCATAGCGGCAGGAATGTTCCACGATATAGGTGTGCCAACGTCACAGACAGGAATTATTGCAGGGATTGCATCTTCCCTGTTCTTTGTTGCTTATGCCATACCTCAGGTTTTCACGACGTTACAGATAAATAAGGTGGGAGTAAGAAAGATATTTGCTTTTGCATTTACTGCCTGGGGAATTATAACGATTATCACGGGCTTTGTGCAAAATGTTCCGGAAATATATGCCCTTAGATTTGTGCTTGGACTTGCAGAGGCTCCATTCTATGCAGGTGTTATGTTCTTCATGGGTGTTTGGTTCGTAAAATCGGAAAGAGGAGTTGCAAACGCCTATTTCAACGCTGCAATTCCTGTTGCTGGTATATTTGGAGGGTTGTTATCCGGTGTTATATTCACAGTTTATGGACCTAATCCTGGATGGAGATATCTTTTCGTATTCGAGGGGATACTGGCTTTAATCTCAGTTGTAATATTATGGGTTGTCTTAACAGATTTTCCAGAAGAGGCAAAGTGGATGAGCAAGCCTGAAAGGGATTCTCTACAAGGTGAGCTGGATCAGGAACAGAAAACCAAGGCATTAAATGTGAATTGGAAACAGGCTTTAAGAGAGCCGGATGTAATCATTCTCACGCTTGTTTATTTCTTTGGTGTTACAGCCTTATATGGATACGCCATCTGGCTCCCTTCAATAATTGAGTCATTTGCAGGTGTAAAGGGAAATGCAGCCTTAGCTAGTTTTCTCTCAGATATCCCTTATGTTGTTGCTGCAATAGCACTGCTTTTCATATTAAGGTACTCCGATAAAACAGGTGATAGGAAAAAGCTGACGGCCATAATATTCTTTATTGCCGCCATAGGACTGGCAGTTAGCGCATTTACTATATCTAATGTGTATTTGTCCTTCACATTCTTCACCATATCGGCTATAGGAATATTCACGTTTCTGCCGGTGTTCTGGAATATACCACAGGAATCGCTTCCACGAGAAAGTTCAGCGGCTTCCATTGGACTTATAAATGGTCTTGGCAATCTGGGTGGAATAGTCGGCCCTATCGTGGTAGGTGGTCTTGAAACAGTTACAGGTCATTTCGTTGCAGGTGTTTATGGAATGGCATTATTTGCTCTGGTTGCAGGAATACTTATTTTATTCGTTAAACATTCCAGATAAACAAAAACCTTTTATTAATTTAATTTTTAAAACTTTCTAATGTATAATGAGTTTAGATATACCCAATATAATTTTTTAACCTTATTTAATTAGTGTTGTTTTTAACAGAGATATTTCGTTTTTTAGGTTTTGTATCATTAATATATCAAAATCCATAGCAGAGTAAGGGAAATCACCATATATATCCGTGGCAAGCCAATAATTAAGAGTTTTTTCAACAATGTCTGGTTTTTTCCTGATATCCGCAATACTTTTAATTTTTTCAACTATAGCCAACTGTTTCTCAAGTATAGCAATGATAGAATTATTATCGTCAATATTTGCAGAATGGAAAATAATCCATCTTTTTATATTTTCTGACATACTCTCCATCCTAAAGGGTTGGAGGTTCTCACTTTTACTTAGTTTTCGTCTTCATTCCTCACGGTCCAGACGGTTTCGCAAGAACCCATTGCCGAGTCTTAAGGTCACTGCCGGTTACAGTGTTGCCTCTTTAGGGGTATCAGTGCTCACTTTACCTGTATTGCAGCATATTCGTCCTGATCAGGGCTGCTGATCTAACCGATAAATTGTCAGTAAAGGACGTGCTTCTGAAATTCTCAAAGGTATACAAAATAATCAAGGGAAACAAGGAAACACTGAGCGAAATACCTTCAAGCGTTGGAAAGATAGACGACAGACTTGGAACCAATATATTCCCTAAAAAATTGCGGAGTTAAGGTTTAAACTTATAATTTTGAAAGCATATCAAAAACAAATTTGCTCATAGGATTTTTGTTTAAAACCATATCCATGTATTCATCAACGTCTTTTTGTGTTATTTTATATTCCATATCTCGTCAATATTCTATAATAATTATATTTAAAAATGTTTCTATTTCTACCACGGCGATTATGATTTACAATCAGAGAAATGGTTATTTTTAGTAGAATTGTCGGCTCAACCTCGTAAGAAGAAAAAAACTATTGTTATGTTTACTGTCCTGGGCATTATAATGATTCTCTCTGGTTTTTTACACAATGTTACGGAAATATATGCCCTTATATCTGTTCTTGTGCTGACTGATGCATAATTCCATGCTGATGCCGTGTGCCTCAATGGTATGGAGTTCATTTAATCAGAGAATGGTTACCAATGTCATTTTCCTTGTAGGATTTTTTATCGACATATTCTGAATTTCATCTATGGAAAAATCACACTTATAATTTAAGATGTGGAGATCTTTTCATATTCTACTGAATACTAATTTTAATTTCTGTTGTAATATTATGACTGTTTAACAAATTTCCATGAACAGGCAGGTGTATAAACCAGCCTAAAAGAAATGTGCTGCACGGTGATGAAAATATTTTTTTATTAAATTTATATATATTTTATATATCCATATAAGCCTGGTAATATTCTATTTGGATTTTTCTTAAATATGCAACGGCTATGAATCCCTATGGGATATAATGCTCTGGATAATGCAAAGATGAACTCTCTGCACAAGAAAATTACCGCTTTATCGGTTGGTGGAACATTCCTGGACGGCTATGATATTTCTATAATATCAGTGGCACTGATAGTAATGTCAAAACCTGTATATGGGTTGAATACGGATTTTGGGAAGGCAATGATAGCTGCTTCTACAGTCATAGGAATGCTATTTGGCGCAATTATTTTTGGGTATATAACTGATCTCTACGGCAGGAGAACAATGTATATGTATGATATGGCTTTGTTCATTGTACTCACTGCTGCCGAAGCATTTTCATGGAATTTTGCCTCGCTGTTTATCTTGCGATTTATACTTGGTCTGGGATTAGGTGCAGATTATGCTATAGGAGCAACGATTATAGGTGAATTCTCGCCTGTGAAATACCGGGGAAAACTTCTTGTGACCAATGTGCTTTCATGGTTCCTGGGAGCGGCAGTTGCATCTATTTCAGGTTTTCTGTTACTGCCCCTTGGAAATCAGTCATGGAGATATATGTTTCTTCTTGGAATAATACCTGCTGTAATAATACTGATTTTGAGAAGAGATGTCCCTGAATCTGCCAGATGGCTTACCAATAAGGGTAAGACTAAGGAGGCAGCTGATGTTGAGAGAGAATTGACAGGAACGACGGACAATTTAGCAATTATAAAGAGGGATAATAAGAATCCATTAAAAGAATTATTAAGCAGAAAATACCTCAAGAGCCTTCTTTTTGTTGGAATATTCTGGTTTACCTTTGATGCTTCATTCTATGGAATCAGTATATTTAGCCCCACAATACTGGAACTTTTGGGACTTAAGGCCAGAATGGCAATTTTGGGTTCGGCTGTATTCGATATGTTTGCCATATTGGGAAGCGTGATAGCCATACTTTTGATAGACCGGATAGGAAGAAAGGGCATAACGATTATCGGATTCTCAGGAATGGTGGTTTCACTTGCAGCACTGGGAATTATTACATTTTATGTACCTAATAAATCAGCGTTTATCACTGACGGTGCATTGATATTTGCAATGTTCCTTATATTTTATGTAACTGAGGCTATAGGTCCAGGGTCTACCGATTTTGTTTATCCCATTGAATTATTCCCAACAGAAGATAGGGCAACGGCACAGGGATTCGGCACATCTGTAAGCAGAGTTGGCGCCATACTGGGAATAACAACATTTCCATTTATTGTAACAATCTATGGATTCAGCACAAGCCTATTCTTCTTTACTGGGCTATCTGTTATTGGACTCCTGGCAACGGTGTTCCTTGCCACTGAAACAAAGGGAAAGACTCTTGAGGAGATCAATGAAATAGAAGAAGGAAAAATTAAAACCGCAAAATCTGGTGCTAAATAATTTTATTAATTTTCAGGAATCCCTGAATTGTATATACTTAGCAAGGAGATCATTGCTCACGGATGGTTTACTGGCCTGAATTACCTCCAGTATATCATTTTCTGTGATATTTCTTAAAATATTTGTCTTTGTGACCTCTTTGAAAACGTTTTCCTTTGCTTTATCACAAATATATTTTATATCTGCAGCAGAAAAATTTTCAGTGATTTCTGAGAAATAACCATAATTTATTTCATCGTGCAAGGCATTTTTCAAGTACATTTTGAACAGGAGTTCCCTGGCCACTACATCAGGGGGTGGTATGTATATGCGCTCGCCGAATCTACCCGGCCTTAAAAATGCCTCATCAATATCCCATGGGTTGTTTGTGGCACCAATAATAAGTAGTGTGTTTTTTCTTCCAACTATTCCATCCATTTCAGAGAGTAATGCGGGAACTGCCCGTTTCATGTAGCTGGAGTTTGTTTTGGACCTTTTTGGCGTAATAGCATCAATTTCATCGAAAAACAACACTGCAGGTGAATGCTTTGATGCATATTTGAAAAGTGTTTCTATATTATTTTCGAACCTGCCAAACCACTGATTTAGCAGATTTGATGGATTTATATTGATAAAATAGGCATGTGCCTCATGTGCTATTGCTCTGGCTATGAAAGTCTTCCCATTTCCCGGTGGGCCATACATTAATATCCCCCCTCCTGCGTTTATATCATACATCCTTGCCAGATCCTTCTTTATCAAGGGAAGCAATATCTTGACCTTTACTTCATCCTTAACGGAATCAAGTCCGGCAACGTCTTCAAATGAGGTTTCGGGTATATTTATGTTGTCAATGCCCATGGCACTGAGAAATTCCTCGTCCTCAGTACTGTTTTTCGCATTGCTAATTAAAATATCATCTGTTTCTTCAGCTTGTTTTTTACTATTAGTATTGTCGGATAGATCTTTCGGTTCGCGATTAGCTGGCACCGGAGAAAAAATTTTGTTTTCCTGTACAGTTTCACTTGATAGTATCATGGGGTTTGATTTCTTTGCTTTTTCTTCCATTGACTGTAATTTCATCTGTAATATGTCGGCTATGGAAAATATTGACCTGGCCTGTGTCTTTCTGTGGCCGGCTATTTCAGGACTCTCAACTCTGGCCGAATTCATTAAAAGTGTAGCAGCCTCCCGGTAAAGTTTAATTGCATATTTTAAATGATTATCATTCTCCTCTTTCTTGGCTTTTTTGATAATCTGCAGAGCATCATCAACCATTGTCATATAATATAATAGAATTAATATAGATAAATCCATCGAAGAAATTATTTACATAAAAATATTCATTGTTTTTTTATTTCAAATGTTAAAATGCAAATTTAAGAATATATACTCACAGTTTTATATCACCTATTGGAAGAATAATATTTTCATGATCCTTTCCCTGTAATAGATACAAAGTTTCATCTGTAAGATGCACAGGTACCAATTTCCTGGCATGGCTTTCTGAGAAACCTTTCATTGCTGATGAGTACGTTGAGTGCCTCCAGAATTCAGCTATTTCGCTTTTCTCGTCAGGATAAGTCATTTCATGGAAAAATATATCAACATCTTCCCCAACAAGGGGAATGTTAGTGTTGTAGGCCGTATCACCAGTATATGCAATAGTATGTCCCTGATACTCTATTCTGTACATATTGTCCGGGATGATATGATTCCCAGTGAATGCTTCAATATAATCATTCTCACTTTTATCTACAAGATTTGTTTTGACTTCGTATACCTCTCCATTATTATGTATTTCCACATAATTAGACCTTATCTGGAATCTATCATTGTCGGGTGTGTTATAAATTTGGAGGATTCTTCCCATATTTTTTCTTATGCCCTTTGGACCCATAATTGTAAGTTCATCTTTTATATTTCTGGAACCTCTGTACCAGAGTATTTCAGCTAATCCACCATAGTGGTCAAGATGCATGTGGCTTATCAGTATTTTATCAATTTTAGCCGGGTCAATTCCAGATTCCAGCATGGATTCTATTGTATGTGGACCACAATCAAGAACAATATGCCTGTCGATTATCATTGATACGTTTCTTTTTCCGGCCTGTATGTGGGAAGACCAGTTACCCAGAAATTTTATTTCCATATTATGCACACCTCATTTCTCTATCTGCAATTTCTGCCATAAGCATTTAGCCTATTCCTTTTATTAATTATTTCCACAATACGTATCATAGGCATATATATTATATATTGAATCTATTGAAAAGAACTTTTTATAATTTAATTTCATTACCATTGATGAGACTCAGGCGAGTTTTACCACTAATAATTATAATGATACTTGCATTTACCTTTGCCAGTCCCTTGCATATCACGGCAGCAGATAAAAACATCACATTACCCTATTACGTTACCGGTGACAGAGAGACCACAGATGTAACCAATCTATCAGATGGAGGCGTCAATATTGCCACTTCAAGTTGCACGCCATCATATTATGTAGAAAATGAATCAGCATTTAACAATACTGAATACACCTTCAACATAACCGGGTACCTTTCCTCTCAGAACAATGGTGGAACTGGAAACAATATAATGTTAATGCAGAATGGAAAAACTCTAATGAGCATATCATACGGAAGATTATACAGTGGTGTGACTACAGTATCTGGTTCTAAAAACTATAAGGGCATATTGAATTTTTCACGGTGTTATGTTCCATATAACCTCCACATGGTATTTTCCAGTGGAATGAAAAACCATGCTTTAATATGGGATGGGAAATCGCCTGCAATACCTGCTACTGTTGCGCTTAAAAATCCATACAGTGTTAATAATATATCGTTCAAGTTCGGGGGCAAATTTTCAAATCAGACCATTGGGCATATAAGTATTACACATTACAGAAAATTTGTATTTTCCAGTACAAAAAGTGTTTACACATTCAGGCATGAGGAATCGTACAGACTTAACCCAGCCCCTGCGGATGAAAATAATACTGTATATACCGACCGTGACCTAAATTCGTTGATTTACGTCTCTTCCAGGGGAGGCATAGAACGATATAATTACTATAACAATACCTATTCATTAATTGCCAGGATTTCACCGGATTTTAATGGAAACCTCTCATCTTTACACTATGGTAACCACTATATTTATTATACATGGAACAGCACGGTTACCAGCATATACAGCATTGATGGAACCAATATGTCCATGCACCATGAAAGCATTGAAAATCACAACATGACATATATGTTATTTTTCAATGGCAGTTACGTTTTTTATAATCTTCATGGAAATATAATGCTTGCAAATGGGAAAATTGTAAATCTGGGCAACCTGAAAATATTGCAGGTCAATACGTCCAGAAATATCAATATCATTGCATTGAACAGTACCGGTATAGAGAACTACACTGTGACCCCCAATGGCATGGTGTCAAATAATGGGTACAATGAAATGAGGGGAAAATACAATGTAACATATTTTTACACGAATAATGGCATATCTTCATATTTCAGGGAAGGCAACATATCAATGGCGATCAATGGGAAACTCTATTACCGTTTCTTTTTTATTGCAAATGGCTTCGGTTCCAGCAATGGCATGCTGTTTAAAGCGGGTAATGGAAGTATGGAAAATTTAGGAATAAAAATGGACGGCTACCTGTCCCATATGAATAATACTGTAATCATGGCAGTTGGCAACAATATTGATTTATACTCAGAATATCCCATTTTGTCACCATATACAGTGACTATAAATTCCATCAGGGAAAAAGTAGAATTCAATAACACTATTCTATTCCTGAATGTAAATTCCAGCTTAAATTACAATATCACTGCCCGGGTACTAAATAAAACATATAGCTCTATTGATAATAATACATTTAATCTCACGTTCACCGGCATTAAAAGTGGAAATTATACCGTAAATTTCATAGTAACAAACAGTGCAGGCTATTCATATATGGAGAATTATACATTTACATACAACAATACAATTAGCAGTCCCCACAAATCTAATGCAGGAATCCAGAGTATCAAAATAATGAACAGTGGTGGTAGCCTTTATGTCGTAATTAAAGGAAACCAGACAAAAAATGCAACCATTGCCTGGTATGTAAACGGCAAGTATTCAAACAGTGGCAAGGTGTTAAATTCCAAGTTAGGAATAGGAATAAATTCAATATCTGTAAAGGTTACAGAAAACGGTAAGGTTTACACGGCTACGCGTAAAATTACCTATTTTGGTAATATACCATATTATGTGGGAATTGCCGGTATTTCCACTGTACTTTTTATCTTTCTGGCTAATATCCTGTATTTTAATAATAAAAATGTGGATGATCTGATCAGGGAATTGAATGGGGAAAATCTGAGGCAGATAATCAAATCCGGAAGGAAAGAGAGAATTGGCAGGAAAACGATAACATCCAGGATAAAAATGCTTTCGATGGCCGGAAAAATCTCAATAGAGCGTGACATGGATAACAACAAGTTTATTATTGCAAGTAAATCCTTTTTGAAAGAAAAAAATACATTCCATGACAGCCATGAAAATTAGAGAAATATATAATTTAACATCTCCAGAGAGACTCCGGTCTCTTTCATGTACATATCTATACCTGCAGATTCAATTATCTCATGTGCCTCCTTCAATGCCCTTTCTGCCGGTTCTTTCCCCATATGTTTCCAGGCAGGAAACACAAGCTTTTCCTCCTGTGAATTATGATATGTAAGTGTCTTGTAAAATAATGGCAACCGATTTGTATATAGTGGATTTTCTTCTTCTTTCCACTTTAGCAGGTTTCCGTAGAATTTGTCCAGAAGTTTATGGTCTGCTATCAATGTGTCTATGGTCTTTCTTGTATTGTAATCTACAACACCAACAAGTGCTGGGAATACGATTTTCTCTTCAACAGCCACATGAATCTTCATAAGAAATAATTGGAAATCCATCATATCATGGGAGTTAAGTAGATCGTTTTCTGCGGTTATTCTAATGCTTGCATGGTCATGCATTAATAATTCTACTGCGTCCATGGATAATCAATTCGGAAACCGTATATTAATATTGATATTGATATTGCCTGAAGCGAAAACTGTGAGGGAAAATCACTTCTATTAAACCATATTTGCCATTAAATTTGATAGTTATGTAAAAGAGAAAAGTAATTAATATTATTCATATTACAATATTATGAAAATATTGGTGGTGGGCGTAAACAACTTCGGGCAGAAACACCTTTCAGGCATAAAAGACATGGAAATCAGCATAGTGGAAAGAAAGAATGATGTGATAAAAAGAACAGGGGAAAAATTTGATATTGAAAACGTTTACAGCAGTTATGAAGATGCCATCAGGGATAATTTTGATATAGTGGATCTGGTGGTTCCACATCACCTGCACAGGAAAATGGCCATAAAGGCAATGAAGGCCGGCAGCAACGTCCTGGTAGAGAAGCCCATAGCAACCAGCATAGAGGATGGAGAAGCTATGATAGAGGCTTCAAAGGATTATAATGTCAAGTTCATGGTAACTGACCAGTATTTTTTTGATCCTTCAGTAAGATCAGCTGTGAAAATGATAAAAGACAATATGATAGGCAGAATAAATGCCATTATAGTCAGAGACCAGAGACTTTTTGAGCATGAAGGCTGGAGAGTCGAACAGGATAAGATGGGCGGTGGAGCCCTGATAGATGGGGGAATCCATTATATAGATACAATGTTGAATTTTGGTGGTGACTATGAAAGCATCCATGGCAAAAGTATGCATGGAGGTTCCATTTTATCTGGAGAGGACACCACAGTAGCATTATTTAACTTCAAAAATGGCAGCAAGGGTTTGTTTTTCTATTCATGGGCATACAGAAACCCACCGGAATTACCGGCATTTGAGATTATAGGTGACAGAGGATCCATATATGAGGATCCAAAGTCAAGGACTTCCTGGGATGTGGGAACTCCAAAAAGGACTGTCTACGGCGACCTTATACTCAACGGGAAAAATGCAAATGTGGAGAAATACGATGTTTACACTGCGGAAATAATGGAATTTGCCCAGAGTGTGAGAAATAATACTGAAGTCCCGTTTCCTCCTCAAATCGCTTTACGGGATTTGAAAGCAGTTCTGGATATATATAGTCTCTAAATTACTATGATATTGGCAGGAAAGCTCGGACATTTAGTAAAAGATGAATTGAGGGTGTATAATATTTCATGAAACTGGCAGTCAGAAGCGAATCCATTGTATAAACCATAAAAAACGACATAGTGGCAAATTCTTCTATGCCGTACTCTGTTTGCTTTGGAGTATTTATAAGATAGACTTGTAGTAATATTGTTAGTCTTTTTGAATTTGTAAAAAATAAATTGTAATAATATAGCATTAAATAACAAAATTTATAAAAATATTTACTGAGAAAGCAGGTTGAGCAGTGTTTCTGATATTTTTTTCTCTTTTTCGTTTATTTTATCAGCTGCCAGAGTTTCTCCGGTAACCAGGTTTCCATATGCCAGATGAACTGAAAGAGCCTGAACTCCCTTTAACTTGGCAATGAAATAAAGTCCAGCACCTTCTAGCTCAACTGCAATATTTCCATCCTTTGCGAGTTTTTCTGCAAATTGTTTATTATGAGTCATCAAAGCGTCGCTGGTAAAGACATTTCCGACAACTTTGTCAATGCCTGTCCTTGAGAGTTTTTCCTCTTCAGCCTTAAGCATTCCGTAATCCGGTGTCAGTGCAATGGAGTAAGAATCACCAAGATACTGCTTGAATACACCACCGAAATTGTAAGAGTACCCTATGGGAAGAATGGCTGTTCCGGGTTTTACATTTTCTGAGACGGAAAATGCCGAACCGAACCTGACTATTTTTTTCGCACCGGCGGAAATCAAGTCATCTACAACAAGTGCCATGGATGGAATTCCGATACCATGGAACACCGTTGTGATTTTTTGTCCATTATATTCTCCTGTATAGGTGTAATACCCTGCATATTCAGAGATTTTTTCCACATTATTGAGGTATGAATTAATGGTTTTCTGCCTTTCCATGTTCCCAAGGATAACTACCTTATCACTTATCTGTCCATTTTCAGCTTTTATGATTGCCATAATAGATAATTGCATTATCAACCTTATAGGTTGTGTAGTTTAATACATTACTACAAAAATTAATATATTGTCCGGATATATACCTATTAATATTGAATTAATTGTTTGATTGTATATTTTTTATGTAATTGTTGATCAAATGCATACATAATGTACATTTATTTACGTAAATCAACTATAAACTCACTATGTAAAAAGAGTTTTAAACAAGTTGGCATTTTAACATTCATGTATGATAATATAATACCTCTGCAACTGGACTTCCAGGAAAAGAAAAATGATTACGCATTGGCCACAGTAATAAAAACTTCCGGTTCATCAATAGCAAAGCCGGGGTTTAAAATTCTGGCGGTAAATGGAAAAATTGTTTACGGAACGCTGGGAAGTCCGTCTCTGGACAATGTTGTATTGAAAGAATCAGAAATTTCAATAAAAAATAAGGAAACAAAATATCTGAAAATTGCCCTGGACAAGGACAACAGAACCTCAGACTATTCCATGAACACCACCTGCGGAGGAATGATAGAGCTTTTCATAGAGCCGTATGTACACCGAAGGAATATTGTAATGCTCGTTGAATCAAATGAAGACAAACTCCTTGGTGCCTGGAAGGGCTTATTCCATATATAGATATGAATCCCCTTGTGATAAATATAAACAGAGATGAGGAAGTAAAAAGGCTACTGTCTGAAAACCACTCAGATGACTACGTTGTTCTGTTAACAAAAACTGAAAATGAAATACGGTTTATATCGCATTTTCTGAAGGAAAAGCCGAGATATCTTTCCATAGTTTCAAGCAAAAACAGATTCAACAAGGATTTGGAGCAGGTTAAGAAGAATGACCCGGAACTTGATACATCACTGATAAAATGCCCTGCTGGCGTTGATATAAATGCTATAACCATAAATGAAATTGCATTAAGCATTGTTGCCGAAATTATAAGGGAGAAAAATCTATCAGACAAACAATAAATTATTTTTCCCAGTACGCTGCCGTGTTTCCTGGACCTTCATGGATTATTACTCTCAATTTGAACTGGTGCATAATGCGGAGTAGCCTGCCGAATATTTCTTTATAACAATATTTTGCTATGAACTCTGCAGTGTCAGTAGGATATGGAAAGACAAAAATATCGTTTTTTGACATTGTCCCCCTGTAATTGTCCTCTACATAGATGTCTATAAAATTCGGGTTACTGTTCTGTCTAATATCAGTTTCTGGTACCATAAACTTATGGTCCATGCCTTCAATCACCGGTTTTATTGATTTTTTGACTATAGTGAAGTCTATTGCCATGCCACTTTTTTCCACCTCTTCTGAATCTATTATAACGTCAATGGAATAATCATGCCCATGGAAATTCTTGCATTTTTCGTTGTCCGGTACGTAATGTCCCGAACTCCATGTTAGTCCCTTAAGTGATCCTATTACCTCAATCCTGTACATATTACTCACCCATCATCTTTAATGCTTCATTTTTAAGTGATTCCAGCTCAGTTCTAACTATGCCGCTGTATTTAACTGATGAGGTAACCATTGTTGCGCTTTCCTGTTTTACACCGCGCATCATCATGCACATATGCTGACCTTTTGCAGTTACCATCACAAAAAGAGGATTCAGGTTATCGTAAAGCAGATCCACTATTTCGGAAGTCATACTTTCCTGAAGCTGAGGTTTACTGGCAATTTTGTTCACAGCCCTAACCAGTTTGCTGACTCCGGCTATGTATCCCGAGGGTTTTGGCAGGTAAGCTACATTTATTGTCCCAAAAAATGGAAGAAGGTGATGCGAGCACATGGAATAAAAAGATATGTTCTTCATGATTACCATGCTTTCATGCCCCGAAACCTTAAATTTTGTGAATGTAAAATTCCTTGTGCCATACCATTCCCTGTAAAAATTTTCAATACGCTTCGGGGTATTTTTTAACTCCTCATCGTTAAACCACCCATACTCATCATGTAGATTGTATACCAGCGTCTTTATGCTTTCCTGCAATGTATTTTCACTATTCTTTTCCATTTATACACCCCTAATATCACCATATATATATTTGTGTTCCTGAAGCATCAATCGGGCATTTGACGGTAGCCCGCGCTATAAATTCATCTGCAAGCCATTTTGGATCTGTACCATAAACGGGCTGAATCACTATCTGTATTTCAGGATCAATCTTCCTAATTTCATCTAATGCAACCGAGAAATCCTTTATATCCTTCACAACGAACTTAATATAATCACCCTTTTCCATATATGAAATGTTCCTGTCATTGAATTTTCTGTACATCCCGGAGGATGGAAGTTTAAAATCTACATCCTTTCTTACATTTGCATAGTTAGGAAGAAAGCGTTTTATATCTATGCTTCCTGATGTTTCCAGCAATATACTGTAAGATTTTGAAAGACTGCTTACAAGATTGCTAACATCCCTTTGCAGCAAAGGTTCTCCCCCGGTAAGGCAAATCCAATTTGCCCTATGTTCGCTGTTAAGTCTTTCTACTGAAGCTGTTATTTCGTCTATAGACATTTCCCTACCTTCATAGAAAGAATATTTTGTGTCGCACCACGAACACCGTAAGTTACAGTATTCTGTACGTATGAATACCATCTTTTCTCCGGTGTAAAGTCCTTCACCCTGTATACTCAGGAATATTTCATTGATGTTCATTCATGACCTTATAATAATTTAATCAATGAATCTCAAGTTCATTCAATGTGGATACGGGATTGTATTTCCTTGTGAACTCTGCATGGTCAAACTTTGTGATTTTGATTTCCATAAGCGGGTCTGCGGTGCCAGAAAAGAAGTGCCCGCCATAAAGCCCATGATCCTTTCTTGCTACCCCAATGTGAATATGGAATCTGTTTTTATCATCGGCAATTGAACCGTGAAATGCCACAAGTTCTGACCTTTCCTCTATGAACAGTTCCTCATATTTATCGAAATTCCAGTATCCGATTTTAAGGTTTTTTACCATTCCTATACCCATATCGATAAAACCTGCTCTGATTTTGTATTTATCAACCAGTATATTTAGACCTGACAATACATCCTCATCTGCATCAAATTTAGATATTATTATATTGTTTTCAATTTTATCCTGCATGGGAGCAAATTCCTTAACCGTATTAATTCTTTGTTATGCCTATCACCCACAGGAACATGGTAGCCGCAAATGACATACCAGGTGCCATGGAAATTATGTCAATCAATAGTGCATGGGCAAGATAAAACTTGAAATTGGAAATTGCATAAATAACTTCTATAACAGTGATGAAACCGATGAGTATATTTGCCTTAATCAGGTTTTAAACCCTCTGTTTCTCCATTATTCCTGTATTTAACAATCCCATATAATTTTAGGTTGGTATAAATGATGAAGATATTAAAAATAATTAACTATATTCCAGAAACAAAAAATTCGTGTATTTTTTTATTGCCGGTCAATTCAGGATGGAAAGTCATAGCTATTATATTCCCTTCCTTCACAAAAACTGGTTTTCCATCAAGTGAGGCAAGCAACTGGGAATTTCCGATGGATTCTATTTCAGGAGCCCTTATAAATACAGCAGCAAATTTTCCAATGCCGGATATGTCTATTTCATCTATGAAGGAGTTTATCTGACGCCCATATGCGTTTCTTTTTATGGATATGTCTATGAGGTTCATGCCTTTGACTCTTGTATCTCCTGTATCCCTGGACACAAGTATGGCCCCGGCGCATGTACCCATAATATGTAACCCATTATGTGCCATTTCTATGATTTTATCATACATACCGAATTTTTTAAGTAGCATATATATGACAGTACTCTCTCCCCCAGGTATGATAAGACCGGATAATCCTTCCAAATCCTGAACATTTTTGACATTTACCGGAACAGCATGGTATTTCTCTGGTAATTTTCTTATCATCTGGAAATGTTCAGATACATCGCCCTGTATATTTAATATCCCTATTTTCATAAACTATCAAAATAATTTATCTGTTCTGCAGTTTTTCTATCTCTGAAATATCGAGTCCATGCATACCCTCAAGCCCGGAGGAAACATCGGCAAGCAATTTATAGTCCTCATAATTTTCTGTTGCATCCACTATTGCCTCTGCCATCCTCTGAGGATTCTGGGATTTGAATATTCCACTTCCAACAAAGACCCCATCCATTCCCATTTTCATCATGAGTGCTGCATCAGCAGGTGTTGCGATTCCACCTGCGGCGAAATTTACCAGGGGCAATCTTTTAATGTGTTTTACTTCCTTTAAAACTTTGAATATCTCATTTGATATCTGCCTGAAATCCATTCCGTAATATACATTATTATATGGCATTTCCTTCTCCGGCCCATATAAATCGGAGGCAGTTAATTTTCTAAGAGTAATATAGCTCTCAGATATTTTTTCTGCAACTTCATAGATTTCATCGGATGTCAGAGAATTAAGTATGTATATTCCATCATTAACAGTCCTTATGTGTCTTACAGCCTCAATTATGTTTCCTGTTCCTGCTTCGCCCTTGGTTCTTATCATGGCTGCCCCCTCGAATATTCTCCTCACAGCCTCCGGGAAGGTTCTGGCACCACATACGACAGGAACTTTATACAGCTTTTTATTTAAATGGTAGAATGGATCTGCAGGTGTTAAGACCTCACTTTCATCCAGCATATCCACACCAAGTGATTCCAGTATAGATGCCTCACTTAAATGGCCTATTCTTACCTTTGCCATTACAGGTATTGATACTGATTCTATTATCTCCTTTACCTTAAGTGGATCTGACATTCTTGCAACGCCACCCTGGGCACGTATATCGGATGGAACTCTCTCCAGTGCCATAACAGATACTGCTCCTGCCTTTTCTGCTATCTTTGCCTGCTCAGCGTTCGTAACGTCCATTACGACTCCGCCCTTGGTCATTTTTGCAAATCCACGTTTCAATAACTCGTCGCCGAATTTCATTTTCTTTAAATCTACCATAATATATCCATATAATAATTATGTATATACATTTTCCCGGTGCATTTATTGAAATAAATGAATACTTTCGGCCTAATACAAAAATATTTAATTTTAATGGTTATACTATGCTATGGACAAAAAGATTTCTATTATCGGCGCAGGAGCAGTTGGTGCAAGTGTGGCTCAAGTTCTGGCCATAAAGGACATTGCGGATATCAATATTTTTGATATAGTTGATGGCGTGGCACAGGGAAAGGCACTGGATATTCAGGAAGGAGCTCCCCATTTCGGCTTTGACTGCAAATTGCAGGGATTCTGCACTCAGGACCCAAAAGAATATGCAAACCTCAAGGGATCAGATGTAATAGTCGTCACTGCCGGACTCGCAAGGAAACCAGGAATGAGCAGGGATGACCTTCTAGTAAAGAATATAGGAATAATGAAGGATGTTGGCGAACAAATAAAGAAATATTCTCCAGAGTCTATAATTGTAGCGGTAACCAACCCAGCAGATATTATGGCCTATGCACTTCAGAAGTCTTCAGGGATAAGCCCTGAGAGAATTATAGGGCTCGGTGGGTCACTGGACAGTTCCAGATTCAGGACTTTCCTTGCAGAGGCCCTTAATGTTTCTGTAAGAGATGTGAATGCCTTTGTAATTGGAGGGCATGGTGATGATATGGTTCCATTTATACACTATTCTAGTGTATCCGGAATACCCATATCGGAACTTCTAAGTGAGGAAAAAATCCAGGAGATCATAAAAAGAACCAGATTTGGTGGTGGTGAAATATTGAATTATTATAAAACAGGAACTGCATTCTATGCGCCATCAATATCGATTTCAGTTATGGTTGAATCGATTATAAGCGATGAACACAGAGTAATTCCATGCGCAGCATACCTTACTGGAAAACATGCAAAGAATTATAAAATTAGCAATGCCTTTATTGGAGTTCCCATAAAAATTGGGAAAAATGGTGTTGAGGAAATATATGACCTGAAATTCGGTGAAGAGGATGCAAAGGAATGGATGAAAAGTGTAGACTCTGTCAACAAGAACAATAAACTTGCTGATGACTATTTCGCATCTCACTGATAATTCAGTAGCAAACAAAAATATTATATTTTATTTCATTATAACAATCCATAAAAAATATATACTGGTGATAATTTCATGGAAAAAAAAGAATATGATGCAGTTATTTTAGGAGGAGGGCTAGCAGGATTGATGGCAGCCAATATAGTTGCAGCTTCAGGTTTTTCTGTGGCTGTGGTTTCTAAGGTTTTTCCAACGCGTTCCCATTCGGCAGCAGCTGAAGGAGGAATAGCGGCCTATGTCGTGGGAAATTCAGATCCAAATGATGACCCTGATTTCATGTCCTACGATGAGGTCAAGGGTGGGGACTATCTGGTCGACCAGGATGCCGCGGAATTACTGTCAAAAAAATCTGGAGAAATAGTAAATCTCCTCGATGCCTGGGGAGCTCCCTTCAACAGGCAACCTGATGGCCGAATAGCATTGAGGTATTTTGGAGGGCAGACATATCCAAGAACAAGATTTATAGCAGATAAAACCGGAATGGCTTTATTGCATACACTGTTTGAACATTCTACAGGATTCAAGAATATAGATTTTTACAATGAATATTATGTTCTTGATATAGTTAAAGAAGGTAACAATGTAAATGGCATGGTTGCTATGGAGATGAAAACACTTGATCCCATATACCTGAAATCAAGAGCGCTTCTTATAGCATCCGGCGGAATAGGAATGATGTACAAACATACAACAAACAGCTATATCAACACTGGAGATGGCCATGGAATAGCATTGAGATCCGGAGTTGCTCTAAAAGATCCTGAATTTGTACAGTTCCATCCAACAGGGTTGTATCCATCCGATATATTGATAAGTGAAGCTGCAAGGGCTGAAGGTGCCATACTTAAAAACAACAAAGGCGAGCGTTTTATGGCACGTTATGCACCGCACAAATTTGATCTTGCTCCAAGGGATATTGTTTCGAGGTCAATGGCAATTGAAATTAGGGAAGGAAGAGGATTTGAAGGTGGATACCTTGGTCTTGATCTCAGGCATTTAGGCAAGAAATACATACTGGAAAGACTGGCTCTGGCTTATGACGCTGCAAAAAATTTCTCCGGTGTAGACGCTTCAGAGGAAATGATACCTGTACGGCCAGCCCAACATTACTTTATGGGAGGAATCGACGTTGATATCACTGGAACTAACCATGACCTGAATGGAATATTCGCAGCTGGAGAAGCCGCCTGTGTTTCTGTACACGGCGCAAACAGGCTTGGATCCAATTCACTTTTAGAAACTGTGGTATATGGAAGAGAAACGGGCAATGCCATGGTAGAATTCCTTAAATCCCATAAAAATGTCGAATCAAATAGCAATGTGGAACCAATAATTGATAATGCCTATGCATACATAAAAAGGGAAAGCGGAGAACACTTCGGCATTCTAACTGAGGAACTCAGAGATATAATGTGGGATAATGTCGGGATCTTTAGAGACAACGACAAGCTTGCAGAGGCAATATCAAAAATAAAGGATCTCAGAGTACGGTCTAGATCAATGTATGTATCAGATAAAACTACAAATTATAACACTGAACTGTTTAATGCTCTGGAAACAAGAAATATGATCGATGTAGCATATGCCATGGCTACCGCTGCATTGAATAGAACGGAAACGAGGGGTGCCCATTTCAGGGATGATTTCCCGGAGAGGGACGACAAGAACTGGATGAAGCACACTGTAACCTACCTTGCCGGGGACGAGATAAAAATCTCCTACAAGCCAGTTATATATACAAGGTGGAAACCTGAAGCGAGGGTGTATTAAATGGAAGAAAAAGAAATTACCGTGAATATAAAGAAATATAACGAGAAAGACGGTGCATTCTGGAAGTCCTACAAACTGAGTGTGGATAAATATACACAGATGACAGAGGTGCTGAGAAGGATAAAATCCGAACAGGACCCTTCCCTGGCATACCGTGCTTCCTGCCATATGGCTGTATGCGGGAGCTGTTCAATGAAAATTAACGGCGTACCTTCACTTGCCTGCAGAACAATGGCATTGCAGTCAGCAGATGAGAAGAATGAACTCAACGTTGAAAGCATGGATTATTATCCCGGTGTCAGAGACCTCATAACCGATATAGATGTATTTTACGATAAAATTTACCAGGTAATGCCCAGGCTTATTCCAGATGATTCCATAGTATCTGGTGAAGGTGAACAGAGAATGACTCCTGAAGACCAGACAGAGGTATGGAAATTCCAGGAATGCATTTACTGTGGACTCTGTGTTTCAGCATGTCCTTCGGTTAAAGAGGATGAAAAATTTCTGGGTCCTGCAGCCCATGCAAAGGGATTCAGGTTTGTTGATGATGACAGGGATACGAAAAAGCAAGAACGCCTTGACCTCCTAATGGACAGTGCATTCAGGTGTACTTCCTGCTATATGTGTTATGAAGTATGCCCACAGGATGTCCAGCCGGTTATAGCCATTAAGAAAACTAGAAATTATCTGGATGATTACAAGGGAGATACTCCTGTAACAGTTATGGCAAGAAAACATGATGATGCAGTAGAAGATCTTATTGAAACTACAGGAAAAATCAAAGAATCGTCACTTTATCTTAAAACCTTTGGCTTCGGTGAGGCCATGAAGGATGCAGTGAATATGTTTAAATCGGGCAAATTTAAATATGCATTTGAAAAGGATAGCAATGTTAAAAATATGGAAGAAATAAAAAAATTGATGGGTGAAAAAAAATGAAAGTAGCATATTATCCGGGATGCGCTTCCCACGGAATAGCAAAAGATGTGGATATTGCAACACAGCTGATAGCAAAGGATCTTGACCTCGAACTTATGGAAGTAGATGACTGGAACTGCTGTGGTGGAGGAATCATGGATGATAAAAGTGAGCCAGTGCATACTTCGCTGAATCTCAGAAATTTAGAAAAAGTAGAGAAGATGGGTTATGATAAAATGGCAACGCCATGCAGTGTCTGCCTGCACTCTCACAAAATGGCAGTAGATAAATATGAGAATGATCCAGTACTTAAAGAGGATGTAGACCAGAGATTGCAGAGTGCGAATATGGAGGAATATGACAATGGCGTTGAGTCTGAGCATTTTATATGGGTTCTTATACGGGACGTGGGCATTGAAAATATCAAAAAACATGTAAAAAGACCACTCAAGGATATAAAGGTGGGCACATATTATGGATGCCAGCTTCTAAGGCCTTCGAATGTCATGGGTTTCGAATCTGCTTTTAACCCCCATAGTGTAATGGATCTTGTTGCTGCAACCGGTGCAACACCTATTGCTTTCCCAATGAAATCTGCATGCTGTGGATTCCCATTAATGGGATCTAATCCTACCGTTGCCCTGAAAATGGCCAATAATATATTAAGTAGTGCGAAAGACAATGGATCAGAAATGCTTGTTCATCCATGCTCACTCTGCCATCTCCAGCTAGATGTAACCCAGACAAAGATACAGAAACAGTTTAAGCAGGACTGGAATCTTCCTGCCCTTTACATAACCCAGCTTATAGGGCTTTCATTTGGCTATTCTCCCAAGGAGCTTGGGCTTGCCAAAATGTCTACAGAATATCTGAAAGCGAGGGGTATATCATGAATTATAAGGATCTTTTAAAGGGAATGGAGATAACTGGAGAAGCCGAGGTACCTCCAAGGCCCGGGGCAACCCCATTTGCCACAGAAATTTCTTACAAAAATAAAGATCTATTCTATGGAAAGCTTCATATTAGAAAATTAAACAATGCCATGTATCTTTCTGTAATATCAAAAATACCTTTTAACTGGAAGCAGCTTGTGGGGGATATGAAATTCTCGGGTACCGTTGTAGATTCTGCAGGTGGGCTTCTATGGTTAAAGGAAAATGAAAATACTGTAGATAAGGATCTTGCTTACCTTGAACAATATCTTACCGCCATGCAAAAGAAAAACAACAAAAGCAAATAGTAAATTTATCTCTAATTTTTTACATATATGATAATGATGTATAAATCAATTATACCCTGTAAAAATCTGTGAAGTTCCACCCGTTTCACATGAAATCGTTGTAATGTATAATGGTAATTAAATTGGAGTTAATGTACAGACCCATGAAGAATTATCCTCTATAATGGAATTTAAAAAATGGATATTTTGTGAAAAAATAAAGGGTTCTGGTTGCCGGGAAAAATTCTAAAATTTATTTCACAGTAATATATTAATTTAAAAAATAAATAAAAGAATATTTTATTCAATATCCTTTTCTGAGAACGTTTTTATTGGGTCTACAATTGTATATCCATCCTTGTCGGATACATCCTGCAAGGCAGGAGGGTACTTCAGGTAGTCTGGAACTATTCCAGAAAGTCTCTTTGTGTAACTGGGTATGGTATTGTTTTCATAGAATATTCCTATTGGTATGTGATCTCCCCATTCTAAGGATTTTCTGTATCCCTTATCGAATTTTGCTTCATCCTCTTCCTGAGTGTTAACAACCGGATTCCAGTCCTTATTATCCTCCAGTTTGTACACACGTTGCCTGTACCAATCGAGGGTATTTACATCGTTGTATGTAGGGCATGGTTGAAGAACCTCTATTACTGCAGAGCCCTGGTGTTTTATTGCTCTCTGTATCATTTCTGAAAGTTGCTTAATTTCGGATGAGAATCCTCTGGCAACAAATGAGTAACCCGCCGCCATAGCCAGTGTTATGGGATTTATTTTACCCATTATGTTTGGACGCGGAAGGCTTTTAGTTTTTTCTCCAAGAGGAAGGGTGGGTGCTGCCTGCCCCTTTGTAAGACCATAGACTGAATTATTGTATAATATTATGTTAATTCCAGAGTTCCTTCTTCCCTCTCCAACGAAATGCCCGGCTCCAATGCTTAGCATGTCTCCATCACCACCCATCACAAGAACGTTTAGATTGGGGTTTGCAAGTTTTACTCCCACCGCATAGGGTATAGCCCTTCCGTGGAGTGTATGTATTCCGGCTATGTTAAGATAGTGCGGAGTCTTTCCTGAACATCCTATTCCTGATACAGCAACCACATTTTCTGGATCCATCTTCATGGCTGATAATGCCTGTGTTACGGCACTTACTATTCCAAAATCTCCGCAACCCGGGCACCAGTCTATTGTTAAATTGTTCCTGAAATTGTAATTGCTCTTGTCTGTTACGCTTTTTTGCATTTTTATCACCTTATGACCCCTCCTGGAGTACTTCCAGGGCGGGTTTCTTTTCCATTATATTCCTGGTTGACCTGAGGACCTCATCAAGGGTCATATGCCTTCCATTATATTTCAATATGAAATTCTCTATTTTTATGCCTGTGTTCATTCTTATTACCTTAGCTGCCTGTGCAGTCATGTTGCTCTCAACATCTATTATCAGATGAGAATTTTTCAGGACTTTTTCCACATATTCCGATGGGAAAGGCTCAAACATCCTGAGATAAAGCAGATTTGCCGATATTCCATCTTTCTTTAGCTCATCAATGGTATCAAGTAAGAGGCTTTTCTGGCTTCCCCATGTAACATATGTTATATCTGCATTTTCAGAACCATAGAGGACTACCTTATCTTCTAAGGGAATCTCATTGTCTGCTGTAACCAGTTTCTGCATTCTCTTCTCCATCATCCTGTCTCTCATCGCTGTGTCTTCGGTAACATGGCCAAGTTCATTATGTTCATCACCTGTCATCCAGAATATATCTTTTCCGAACACACCGTATGGGGATATTCCATCCTTGGTATTTAGTGAGTATCTCTTAAAGTTCTCATGATTCGTGTTTTCATTATATTTTATAATCTTTACCTTTTTGATATCTATTCCCGGAACCATATCCATTGTGTTGGCCAGGGTTTTGTCTATGAGGTGGATTACCGGCATCTGATATCTCTGTGCATAATTCAATGATTTCATACCGTCATATATGCACTCTTCCATATCTCCTGAGGACATAACTATCTTAGGGAATTCACCATGACCTGTGTTGAGTGCGAACATCAGATCTGCCTGCCCGTTCCTTGTGGGCAATCCTGTTGATGGGCCTCCTCTCTGGTAGAATGTTATTACCACCGGTATTTCAGTCATTCCTGCATAGCCTATTCCCTCTGCCATAAGTGAGAATCCTGGACCGGATGTTGCAGTAGCACTTCTGGTTCCTGTAAGAGCTGCACCGTTTGCCATGTTTATTGCAGAAAGTTCATCCTCACACTGTACTACCACAAGCCCTGCTTTCTTCAGATCTTTTCCGGCAGATTCCAGGAACTTCATTTCTTCATGGCTTTCCAGTAGTGTGCTTTCATCACTTGCTGGCGTTATTGGATAATAGGTCTGAAACCTAAGACCGCCCATTAATTTGCCAATGGCTGTTGCGTCATTGCCTGTCAGAAGCATTCTTGCGGTTGCCGGATATGTTGGCAATGTTTCCGTTTTTATTGAAGAACCTGCAACGTAATCGTATGCTGCTTTTATTACCTGAATATTTGATTCTATTACAGCTGGCTTTTTCTTGAAGGCAAACTTTATACCCTCATCTGCATGGTCCTCATCCAGACCAAGCAATGCCAGAGTGACCCCCGCCCCGAGTGTGTTATAATAACGGTTTGCCGGTCCATTGTGCACATTTTCGTTGATCAGTTTGTCAAAAGGTATAGCTATTACATCTATTCCCGTTTTCTTGAAGTATTCAAGAACTCCCGGAATGTCTAGGGTAAGATTCATTGATAAAAGTTCATCCTCTATTCTTCCGCTTGTATCAGATGTGATCATTCTAGCATTTTTAAGGCTAAATCCGTTAAAAGCTGAATCATAAACAACCTTTGCTCCCTTGGACACATCGAACATATGCTCGAATAGTGTATCTGGGTCTAAAGCTACCATTATATCCACTGGATATTTCAGTGATTTAGGCCGCTCGTGCATTATTCTAAAATGTATGTAGCTATGTCTTCCTTTAATATTGGAATGGAATTCCCTTATTCCGTAAATATTATAGCCGGCCAATGAAAATGCCATACTAATCATATTTGCAGCACTATCTATTCCTCCGCCTTGTGGACCTCCCACAAGAAGATTGATATCAGTTTCCTGCATTCTTATCGTTATGATAAGCCTAATTTAATTTAAAAACTTTACCATCGGATTATAAGTATAAGATTTTAAATAGTTCATTTTTTTAGTACAAAAATATTATTTTAATGGATAAAAATTGAATATTTTATATGTATTTTAACCATTCCATGACAGGATCATCATCTATAATGTTTATTTCCGTCTTCCCAAATGCTGATGTTGTTACAAACTTGGTAAAGTATGCAATGTCATTATCGATATACCCATACATAACATGTTCTACAGATTCACCATCTGGAAAATGAGCCTCTGCTTCAGGTGCATTGGGAATAAAATGAAGATCAAAATTAGTTCCTTCTGTATAAAGTTTATACGATGAATTTACCAGTACATAATTCTTTAGTTTTTCAAAGTTAATATTAGGTTTCATAAAACGAAATTAAAGCAAAATATATAAATATAACATTTTTAATGCTATTATTTTTGAAGAAGTGATGGTATATCATCAGGATAGTTAGCAACCTTAATGCCTGCCTCCTTGAATGCCTTTATCTTTGATTCTGCTGTTCCGGTCCCCTTTTCAATAATAGCACCTGCATGTCCCATTCTTTTCCCGGGGGGAGCGCTTATACCTGTTATGTATCCTGTAACCGGTTTCTTAACATATTTTTTGATGTATTCAGCAGCCTTCTCCTCTTCACCTCCTCCAATTTCACCCACAAGGACAATCTGCTTTGTTTCTGGATCATCGTTAAATATTTTTATTATGTCAGAGAATGTTGTTCCAATTATTGGGTCTCCGCCTAGCCCTATGACTGTACTTTCACCAAATCCTGCATCCGTGACTGCCTTTACTATTTCATAGGTAAGCGTTCCACTTCTGGACGCTATAGCCACATTCCCTTTGCGGAATATGTTATTTGGCATGATTCCTATCTTTGCCTGTCCTGCTACTGTTATCCCCGGACTGTTTGGCCCTATCATGAATACTCCCTTTCTCCTTGCTTCATGGTATAACTCCATTGTATCATGTACCGGCACATGTTCAGTGAGTATGTATATTAATTTTATGCCATTTTCTATTGCCTCCAGTGCTGCATCCTTCACAAAGGGAGCGGGTACCGAAATCATTGAAGCTTCAGGTTCAAGTTTTAATGTGTCTGCAACATTGTTGTAGATATCCACGCCATTCACCTTTGTTCCTGCCTTTCCAGGAGAAACTCCAGCCACAACATTGGTTCCGAATTTTATCATTTCGCCTGAATGGAATGCACCCTGATGACCAGTCATGCCCTGGACTATTACCCTTGTTTCCTTATTTATTATAACCATTTTATTCAACCCCCTGTATTCTTGACAGTTCCTTAACTGCGTCTGTCATATTGGTGAATGCTTTTATGCCGCTTTCTAAAAGTATTTTCTGTCCCTCATCTTCGTGAACGCCACTGAGCCTCACAACAATTTGCTGCTTTATATCAAATTTCTCCTTTGATGAAACAATCCCGTTTGCCACTGTATCTGCCTTTGTCACACCACCAAATATATTTACAAATATAAGTTTGGGCCTTGCTCTCATAACAAATGAGAAAGCATCTTCCACTATCTCAATATTATCAGTTCCACCAAGATCCAGGAAATTTCTGGGTTTCAATTTATGCAGAGTCAATGAATCCATTGTAGCCATGGTTAATCCAGCACCATTTGCTATAACCCCTATGTCCCCATCCATTTCTATAAATGTAAAGCTCTTGGATGCAGCCTCGTTTTCCAGTGGCGTTTTGTCTGGATCTGTTATCATATAATCCTTGTGCCTGTATAACGCGTTATCATCTATTATGACCTTGGAATCCCCTGCAATTATATTATTATCTGCATCTATCACGAGAGGATTTATCTCAGTAAGCAAAGCATCTTCTTCCACAAAGGCTTTGTAAAGGGATGAAAGAAGGTTGCTGAACTGCTTCTTGTTCTCTATGGGAAGATGGGAAAGTGCCTCCCTGGCTATATAGTCAGAATAACCCACCATGGGGTCTACGTGAATTTTGTGAATATTCTCTTCTGGAACGCTTTCAATTTCCATGCCACCATCTGCCGACAGTATTATTACAGGCTGTTTTGTTGCACGGTCAAGTGTAATGCTCAGGTACAGCTCCTTTTTAATATTTAACATCCTTTCTATAAGCAATTTCTTTACTGTAAGATTGTTTATAGTGGAATTGAGTAATTGATCTGCATACGCTGACAGCTCTTTGCCATTCTTTGCAAATTTAATTCCACCTGCCTTACCCCTTTTTCCAGAAAGAATCTGTGATTTAATAGCAACCGGATATTCAAATTTTCTAAGTTCGCCAACATTTTCTATTACATATCCATCGGGTACCGGTATTCCATATTTCCTGAATATTTCCTTACCCATATATTCATAAAGATTCATTGCAATCCATAATATATTAATAAAGCATATTTAATATTATTTTTTAGGGAATAAGTTTTCTGCTCAAAGTTTTCCGCTTGTCAGATATTTTCTCCCTATTGTATATATGTGACATCCTCCCCAAGCTAACGCATGGGGCTTCCCGCTTATATGTTAAATCCCATTAAAAGAGGTTGTAACATATTTCTTCAATAATATATTTAAATGGTGATTGACATTATGAATTTAATGATGTACAGAGAGTTCGGCAATAGTTCATTCAAAACTTCGGCTATAGGCATGGGGACTTACTACGATGTGAGATGGATATTCAAGACCTATTTGGGCGTATACTCAGGCAAAGAACAGAAGGTTGATGCTATCAAATCAGGAATTGACAATGGAATTAACCTTATAGATACTGCAGAGCTGTACAGGTCAGAAAAAATAATTGGTTCTGTGATAAAACAGTACAAAAGGGATGGACTATTCCTGGCAACGAAGGTTTTTCCAACACATCTATCACCAAAATCGGTGGAAAAGGCTCTTGACCGTAGCCTGAAAAATCTTGATACCAATTATGTTGATTTGTATCAGATTCATTTTCCAAATCCCACAATAGACCTCAAAAAAACACTTAGGACCATGGAGAAGATGATAGACGTGGGAAAAATGAAATACATAGGCCTGAGCAATTTTAATTTGAACCTCATAAAACGTGCACAGAACGCACTGTCAAAATATGAAATTACGTCTGTGCAGATAAACTATAATATTTTTCACAGGAAAAACCAGAGAGGCATTATAGATTATTGTGAAAAAAATCACATAGCTGTAATGGCATATTTTCCACTGGGACATGGAAAGGCCACTCAGCCACAATATAACAAATATTTTGACCATATCAGAAAAACAGTAGGTGATGTGCCGAATGCCAATATAGCTTTGGCCTATCTTGTAAGCAAACATCAGAATACGTTTCCCATACCAAGGGCATCTAACAGGGAACATGTTATGCAGAATGTAAAATTTTCGGATTTGCTACTTAAGGATGAGGAGATGAAATACCTGGAAAATAGACTTTAATATTACATTTAGATGTGTCGATTATACACAGTTAAAAAAGAGCTGTTTTTAATAGGACTTCCCGCTCAAAATACTTGGTCTTTGAACATTTATAATGCGTGTAATTTATAGAGGGCATCTGCATTTAAAATAAATATAAATAACATGTCCTGATTATGAATTAGACTGAAATGATAATAGCTTTAGTATCATTTAGCGAGGGAAAGCTTGAAGAGTCTGACAGACAGTCAAGCATGGATATGGAAGATATAAAGAAAACGCTTGCCTATGCATTTCTATATGATTTTACTGTTAATGTTTTGACAGATAATGGGGAGTATAAATTCCTATCTGTGTCTTCAATAAAGTATAATGACAGGGGTAATCTGTTTTTTTCTGGAAATTATTATTACAATAATTTGAAAATGAAAAAGAATTTTTCATGGAGAGAGATCAGACATATTGATATAAACATAGAAAAAGACCCTGAAAAATCAACCTATTGAATATATAACTGGCATTCAACAGGATCTCAATAAAACCACTGAGTTTGATATGGCGATGAGTTTCTGGAAATAATATTTAAACACTGCTCTTATATAATGAATAAGAGGAATAATAGAAGTACTTAAATAAGGCTTCTACTCCTATAGAAAAGTACCAGTGGAGCACAGAGAATTTAAACCTGATGGAGATAACACCTCCACGCTCAAAGGATTTAATATAAGTTCATAGGTAAGTGCAAGTTCTGTCTGTGAAACATGAAACTCTATGCCCTGGGATGAGGTGGCTGACATGTAAATAGGAAAATTAATATTACCTGTAATTATTCTTTTTATATGGCAAACAAAAAGTTTGAAATAATAAATTTCTTTTACAAATTATCAGTTGCACACAAGTCTGTTGAAAATAGAAATGTTATATTATATTGCTATTTAATGTAATAATAGAGGTAATATATTGACAAAGAAAATTATTGTAACCGGGTCTAACAGGGGGATAGGACATTCAATAGCAGAGAGGTTGGCATCAGAGAAATATGGAATAATTATGGTCGATTATGACAATAAAGTAATAAATTCGGCCAAAACACTGAACTCAGAATATGGAAATGCTGAGGGTATCCAGTGCGATGTTTCCAGCTATGAAGCCTGTGAAAATGCCTTTTCAGGTATAGATAAAAGGGAAATATATGGTATAGTTAACAATGCAGGAATAAACAGGGATGTACTGTTCAGAAATATGACTTATGAACAGTGGGATGCCGTGATCAAAACAGATCTTTACAGTATGTTTAATGTCACCAGGCAGTTTACTGACTCTATGATAGAAAATAAATTTGGCAGAATAGTGAATATTTCATCTGCAAGCTGGAATGGTAATGTGGGGCAGGCCAATTATTCATCTGCAAAGGCCGGTGTCATAGGATTCACAAAAACACTTGCCAGAGAACTTGGAAAATATGGCATCACGTGCAATGCTGTTGTGCCTGGATTCATAAAGACTCCCATGACTGACCAGATGCCAGAAAAAATCAGGGAGAAATTTATTGAAAAAATACCAATTAAGCGTATTGGCACTGCAGAGGATGTTGCAAATGCGGTTTCATTCCTTATGAAGCCAGACAGTGATTACATTAGTGGAATACTACTTGAGGTCGGGGGTGGAATGATACTTTGAAGTCCATGATAGAAGTTCTTAAGGGTTCCAGAATGGATAATCCATTTATTGTATATTTTAACAATGTTATGACATTTAGAGAGTTTGATGAATATTCAAATGCAGTGGCCGCGCAGATTTCCATGTACTGTGATCCTGGCGATACTGTTGCAATCATAACAGAAAATATACCGCAGTTTCCTATTGTTCAATATGCTACCTGGAAAAATTCCTGTATCTTCGTGCCACTTAGCCCACTGGATTCTGAACCTGAAATCATGGGAAAAATAAAATTCATAAATGCACGGATACTGGTAATCAGTGGGGAATTCAGTGATAAATTTGCCGGACTTTCAAATATACAGAATCTCCATATTTTCTACACAGATCCAGAAACATTTGGAAAACTCCCAGAAAACATGGCTGCACAATTCCTTTCAGGAAGAATAAATGAAGAATTAAATCTCTGGCCAAAAAAACAGTTCAATGACTTCAATGTCCAGGCAGAAAGCACGGCAATGTTTGTTTTTACATCAGGAACTTCCGGCAGGCAGAAAGCAGCGGAAATAACCCATGGGAATATATATGCCGCATCTTACATTTACCGTGAGTGGTTTTCAGTAAATCCAGATGACAGAAACCTCTGCATAGCCCCATTTTTTCACATAACCGGACTTATATTCGGCATATCACTTACCATGCTGGCCGGGGCATCAATGGCTCTCACATACAGGTTCAATCCAGAAATTACGTTGGAAACTGTTGAATCCTCTAAAACCACTATTACAATGTTTGTTGCAACAGCATACCGTGCCATGCTGAATTTATGGTCAGGCCTACCCAATATTGATAAAAGGCTCTCATCAATGAGGATCTGGTCAGCAGGGGGAATGCCCATGCCCGTGAAAACAGAAATAGACTGGAAAACCATGACAGGAAAATGGATATACATGGCATATGGCCTTACAGAAAGTACCTCGCCTGTAACTCTCTGGGAATACCCATACAATGGTACACTTTTAACATACAATGGTACACTAACTGCCGGGAAACCTGCGTATTATACGCGAATCGTCAGGGGAAGGGATGGTGAATTAATTGTATCAGGGCCACAGATTGTTAGAAAATATTACAGAAATCAAGAGGACACAAAGAAGAGTTTTGGGAAATACGGCCTGAAAACTGGAGATATATGCTATGTTGACCAAGATAGCTATGTATATATCATTGACAGGAAGAAGGATCTCATTGATGTGTCAGGATATAAAGTCGTCCCTGCGGAAGTTGAAAATACCATAAGAACCGTAAAATCCGTTGAAGATGTTGTAGTAGTAGGAGAAAAGGATGAATATAGGGGGGAAGTTCCAGTAGCATATGTGAAACTCTCTAGAGATGAGGGCAACTATGAAGAGATCAGAGGAAATATAAAAGATACATGTAGAAAAGAACTAGCCAGATATAAGGTACCTGTTCGTATTGTTTTTGTAAGGAATATGCCATTAAATGCATCAGGAAAGATTAAAAGGTCGGAAATTCAGTCTGTGGAGGTGGTTTATCAGTGATAAGGGGATTTTCAGAAGCCATATATAAAAATTACGAAGGTTCGGCATATGAGATAATGAATGAAGCATTCAATAAAGCTCTTTATATGGCTGGATTAGAAAGGAAGGATATTGATGGGTTCATGACAACATTTCTTCCTGGGGTATTCGATGGGAATATATACATGCATTTTTTCCCTGACCAGATATGCAATTATCTGGGAATAAAGCCAAGGTACATAGATTCACTGGAATATGGAGGTCCATCAGTGCTATCTGCATTCTGGAGGGCAGAAAACATTGTAAAAGCAGGCATGGCAGAGAATATCCTCCTCCTATTTGGGGGAAAGGGATCGGAAGTTAGGAAGAAAAAACAGACAGTGGATTCTATGGAAAACATCTATCCTGAGGTAGTAAACACTCCTTATAAGCCCCTGCTGTCGGGCTATAACAATATGAATCCTGTATCAGATTATGCCTTGCTTGCACAGCGGCATAAGAAAGTATATGGTTCAACAGATGAACAGAGAGCCATGCTCATAGTAAAGCAGAGGGAAAACGCAAACAGATCTGGATATTCCATGTTTTCAGGATCTATCAAAGTTGAGGATGTATTAATTTCACCCATAGTGTCATCACCACTGCATCTCCTGGAAATTGTTTATCCGGTGGACGGATTTCACGCCTTTATTGTATCAAAAAATTCAGGGAAATTAAGGGAAATCAGAATACTCAAATATGGTGAGGCGCACCAGTCAGCACTGCCACCAGAAATGATGGACATAACGGTGACACCGGCTGCAGAAAGTTCATCGGCTTTCAGGAATGATATCAAAAAGTGTGATTTCTATGAACTTTACGACTCATTCAGTATCACTGTAATGATTCAGCTAGAAAATACAGGCTTAGTTCCACCTGGCACATCCGGATCGTTTCTGGAAAAAAATTCTATTTCAGTTGACGGCGATTTTCCCCTGAACACAGGAGGAGGAAGCCTGAACCGTGGACAACCTGCGTATATGAGCGGAAGCGTGATACTTTATGAAACTCTGCTTCAGATGAATGAAATGGCAGGGAAAAATCAGGTCAAAAATCCTGGAAAAGCATTCATAAACGGCATGGGAGGATGGTCAAGAAACCATTCTGTATCCATGATTCTGGGTGATTAAGTTAACTACCCGTTAATGAAACCTCGGGCTTGTTCCTTGAGTTACTCAGCAAGAGTTGATCAGGAGTCTTTAAAAACATGAAAGAAAGGCAGAAGTTAGATCGGGGAAATACATACACACATAGAAAATCAATCATTATAAAAGGGGGAGAAATGAAAATGGATATAAGCATAAAAAAGGTTAAACTGGTGAAATATGGTAAGGGATTGGAGTTCACTACACAATTCCTCACATATCTAAAGAAGATGGGCATTCCGGGAGGAGTTAGATGAAACTTAATGAGATTTATACGGCATATAACTACAGTTTCTCAAAGGATGTACTACCCTACATAAAGTGTCAGCACTGTGGCAATATTTACTATTATCCTAGGGACAATTGTCCTTTTTGCGGTGGATCTGCCATTGAAATTATGCAGTCTTCTGGCAAGGGTGAAATATACAGTTTCACTGAATTCAACAAGGGGTATTATGGTATAATTAGCCTAAACGATGGTTTCCGTGCCTATATGGACATTTCTGGAAACAACCCGGAAATTGGACTGGAAATCCATGTAAAATTCAAAAATATAAATGGAAATGTACTTCCATATGCAGAAATAGAAAACAAATCTTAAGGCTTAAAATTATATTTTTTGAATACCTCATTCATTTCTTTTTCCAGTGCGCCCTTTTCCTCAGGAGCGAGTTTAAAGAAAGGTTCCCTGGGGCTTCCGGATTTTATCCCAGTCATTATTTCCACCATATCATATATTGATGACATTGTCCCGTATTTTCTGGATAGTGCAGAAAGTTCGTTGAGCAGGAACTGATACCTGTCGCCATCATTGTTATCATAATTCTCTTCTATCTTTTTTATGATTTTATAGCCATAATTGCCAGCGCCAGAAACATAGCCATCAAGCCTAAGTCTGTACGCAGAAAGTATATACTGATCCGGGCCTGTATACACACTGAAATTGGGAACATACATTTTAGTATTCAGTATGTCATTCATGTTAAACGTTGTTTCCTTGATTCCGATTACATTACCGCCGGCCTTTTTTATATCATTAATCATGTCATATGTAATATTGTACCCTGTTGTGTCAGGATAATTATAGATAATAGTCTGATATTCCGCAGAAATTTTTGTATAATATTTTATTATCCATTCTCTCTTCATTCCGGTGAAATAGTATGGAGGCAGTGCAGCCACAGCATGTATCTTGTATTTTTTTGCGTTTCTTGCTAGATTTATTGATTCTTCAAGATTCAGGGAACCGCACTGGAGTATAACATTATCGGGCACATGGGCAAAGGCATCAAGCAGAACAAGCTTTTCAGATTCCACAAGTGACGGACCAAGTCCGGTGCTTCCTGCCAGAAATACATATTTTATTCCGCCCTTAAGGACATCTTCTCCGTGCTGTACTGCCAGACCCTTATCAACTTTATTTTCAGTAAATGGCGTTATAATTGGCACAATAGATTCAAGTTTTTGCATATTTATGTAATCCTTCAGAATATATAAGTTTTGCATTGGTCCCGACAATAAATATTATACCTTAACAGAAAATGTAATAAAGAGCCGGGGTGCTCTATGATTCACTGGACAAAAATGATTAAGATTTTGCTAAAATCGGATGATGCAATTTTTAATATCTATTAATATGGAGGTGAACTGTGATCTCACTAATACATCACATTTCCCGGAATTTATCGGTACGTCAATAGAATAAAAAGGATTTTTATCAGAATGCACCGGTCGGGATATGATTAAAGTTTTAAGCGAATGCCTGAAAAAAATTCACTTTAGTCGGTCAGCTCTCATATCAATTGATAAACCCATTATTTGTAATACTTCCACTCCAATTATTGCGTCATAATCGATTCCGTCAAGAATGATAAACTCTGGTTCAGATAACATTGCGTTAAGCATTTTAACTTCCTTAAATATGAAGGCAAACTTTAATTCTTTTTCTCTTGATCCGGCGACGGACACGTATGTTTCACGAAGGCCCGATATCCCTATCCTTTCAAATTCTTTAGAACTTCTTTCGCTAATATAGTTGCCTTCAGCGCCAGTATCAATGAGTGCCTCAACTTTTTTAGAAGCGTTGGTTCGAACTATCTCTATGATTTCAGTAATAATACCCATTCTACTTAAACTCTTTAAGCTTCGTACCACCAATAAACTTGCTTTTTTTCATCATCAATTATAACAAAGCATGATTTAGCAAGGCTGAGTTTGGGCTCTAACTTCAGATCATGAAATTCAACTGACTGACTAATTTCCATATTGTATGAAATAAGCAATGTCCAAGTTTTGTTCGTCTCATTTGGAATTGCAGAATTTATCCTAAATTTTTCAACCTCAAATTGTTCTTTCATGAAATTTTGGATTATTTTTCTCAATTCTGAAACGGTAAGTTGCATAAAACTACAATGAATTGTTGATATAAAAGTCTTGCTTTGCCGGTGACTTTGGAACAATATTCCCCTAGCATACTCCCCTGTCAGCATCACTTTCCGGAGCGAAGGTGACAGTTCCCATATAGTATTCGGCCTTATACTTAGTAAGGTATGATATAATTTTCTCCAGATCCTGTATTATTATCACTCCCATTATGAACTTCCTGAATTGGATCTCTTCCAGTATCCCATTTCTATGGAACTTGCACTTCTCGGCCCATAATTTTGAATCCTGTCCATAGAGGCCCCTTACAAATTTGTTGAGCGTGTTTGTATCTGTTCCTTTTGGAAGTCTGAAAGCTATCGGCCACATATAAAATTGTTAAGATAATAATTGCTTCATAAAAATATTAAAATAGCATCTTTGCCTTACAATTTATGAATATACAGCATAAAACAATTAACATAAACGGTCGGAACCTTAAATACTATCCACTGTCACAACTTGCGGGAAAGTATGATATTGATAGCCTCCCATATTCCTTTAAAATCATGCTTGAAAATGTTTTAAGAAACTATGATGGTGTGGACATTGATGATCGTTCCATAGAGAATATTGCAAAGCTAAAATCGGGGTCTGAAATGGCATTCAAACCTTCCAGGGTGATTTTCCAGGATTATACTGGTGTTCCAATACTTGTTGACCTGGCAGCAATGCGGGAGTATTACAGGGAAAATAAATTAAATCCTGATGACGTTAATCCTGCAACTAAATCAGACCTTGTGATAGACCATTCCATAATAGTTGATTCTTTCAGGGGAAATGAGCCCATAATACTGAACATGAAGGATGAATTCAGTAGAAATGTGGAAAGGTATGATTTCCTGAAATGGTCACAGCAGTCATTTAAAAATGTAAGGATTGTTCCTCCAGGACATGGAATAGTCCACCAGATTAATCTGGAATATTTATCTTCGGTCGCTGTAATTGAGAAAGATGAAATATTTCCAGAGAGCCTTATAGGTGCAGATTCCCATACAACTATGATAGGGGGCATAGGTGTCCTTGGCTGGGGAGTTGGTGGTTTAGAGGCTGAGGCTTCCATGCTGAATGAACCCTATTTCATGAATGTTCCTGAAGTTGTGGGTGTGAATATAAAGGGGAATATGCAGACTGGCATTACCCCGACAGATGTGGTATTGTATATCACAAAAACCCTCAGGTCAAAAAATGTTGTGGGCAAATTCGTGGAATTCTATGGAAATATTTCGGCACTCACAGCCCAGGACAGGGCCACAATCTCAAACATGGCACCGGAATATGGGGCAACAATTGGATACTTCCCTGTGGACAGTGAGACACTGAAATATCTTCAGGGGACTGACCGCAACACCGAATATGTTGAGAAATATTTCAAGGAACAGGGGCTATTCTACAATGGTCCAAAGAAATACAGTGAAACTGTTGAAATTGACCTCTCAGCAATAAAGAGCGCAGTTGCCGGACCAAAGAACCCGGATGAACTGGTAAACATAGAGGACGTAAAGGGAAAAATAGAGGAAATAATCAAGGGTGGAAATAATGGAAGACTGGTTAAAAACGGTGCAGTTGTGCTTTCAGCCATAACAAGCTGTACCAACACATCAGATCCCTTTGTCCTCCTGGGAGCAGGATTGCTTGCAAAGAAGGCAGTCCAGCACCACCTTGTCCCGGCACAGACCATAAAAACTAGCCTTGCCCCGGGATCCAGGGTTGTAACAGAATACCTTGAAAAGGCCGGACTTATGGAATATCTAAATAAAATAGGGTTCGAGCTTGTCGGATACGGGTGCACCACATGTATAGGAAATGCCGGGCCTTTGATTCCAGAGGTACAGAACGATATTCTGGAAAACAATGTAAAGACCTTTGCAGTGCTTAGCGGAAACAGGAATTTTGAGGGCAGGATAAATCCATACATAGCCGGTGCCTTCCTGGCATCACCCATGCTTGTAGTTGCATTTTCTATAGCAGGAAGAATGGATATTGACCTGACAAAAGATCCCATAGGGACAGACAGCGGAAAACCAGTTTATCTAAAGGATATATGGCCCACAAATGATGAGATTAAGGAGTACTTCCACCTTGCCATGGATCCGGAGGTTTACAGGCAGGAATATTCAGATGTTTTCAAAGGTGATGCCAACTGGGAATCGATGGAATCAACTGGAGGAACATTGTTTAATTTCAAGGGTGATTCTTCATATATCAAAATGCCACCATGGATGTACATGGAACCTGTTAGGGACATCAAAAATGGGAGAATATTTGCAATATTCGGTGACAAAATAACAACAGACCATATATCACCTGCAGGGCCAATTTCTAAGGATTCTGTTGCCGGAAAATACCTTCTATCACTTGGAGTGGACGAAATGAACACATTCGGCGCCCGCCGCGGAAACCATGAAGTAATGATCCGTGGAGGCTTTTCCAATCCAAAGATAAGAAACCTTATGGTTGCAAAAAGTGGGGGCAACACCGTATATTATCCAGACGCCAAAGAAATGAGCTTCTATGATGCAGCCATGAAATATAAGGAAAACAATGTGCCGCTTGTAATATTCGCAGGGAAACAGTACGGATCAGGGAGTTCCAGGGACTGGGCAGCAAAGGTAACTGCACTTCTGGGCGTAAAGGCCGTGATTGCTGAAAGTTTCGAGAGAATCCACAGAAGTAATCTTGTGGATATGGGAATAGTTCCGGTACAGGTTGATACCCTGCCAGACCTTAAAGGTGATGAAATTGTCGACATAGAAGGAATAAACAATATCTCAATAGGAAAAGAATTGAGTATTAAAATTAACGGAAAAACACTTAAAGGAAAGGCGCTGATCAATACAAACGCAGAGCTGAACTATGTCAAAACTGGAAATATATTAAAATATATTGCCTTGAATACTAAAAATTAATATTTTAATTAATTTTCGAATAAATTTTTATGAGTTCCTTAAAATCGATGCTTTTATAGAAATTGGAGGCAAGTAGGTTAAGTGATGGAAATTCTGCAGTTACCATTTTTATATTTCTCTGTGCTGCAATTTCCTTCAATTTTTCGATCAGTTTCATTCCAATTCCCTTGCTCCTGAACTCCGGCATCACATAGAACTCTCTGATCCTTGCCTCATATTTGGGATCATAATAGATTCTGAACACAATATCTGACATTATCATGCCTATTACCCTGTTGCCTTCCTCAGCAACCAGATTTATGTGGTCATCCTTATCCTCTATAATCTTTGTGAGTTTTTCAGATATTTCCTTTTCATTTCCTATTGATACTTTCAGAAGTGGGTCAAATTCCTCATTGAGATGCTTCAACCTTAAAAGCTGCTCCATTACTCCCTCTATATCCTTTTTTTCCATTAATCTTATATTAACCATTTTTTGATCACCTTACATATCGAATAACTTATTGTATACTTTCCTGTTGTTATTTATAATCTCCGAAGCTTCCCTGTAAAATCCCTCCGTAGAGTCGGTTTTTCTGGCAAGCCCTGATTCAACACATTTTCTGGCAACTATAGATGCAACCCTTGGAAACAGTTCAAAATCCTCCATGGAGGGTACTATATGTTCCTCATTGGGATTCTCAACAAAATCGGCAATTGCATAGGAGGCAGCAACCATAATACCGAAATTCACCCCCCTTGACCTCGCATCAAGAACTCCGCGGAAAACTCCGGGAAATACCATGCTGTTATTTATCTGGTTAGGGAAATCACTTCTTCCTGTTGCTACAATTCTGGCACCTGCTTTCTTGGCTTCTCCGGGCCATATCTCCGGCAGTGGATTCGCAAGTGCAAATATCACTGGATCTTTGTTCATGGATTTTACCCATTCATTTTTGATCGTTCCCGGCTGGGAAATTGATGCCGATATTACCATGTCAGCGCCTTTAAAGGCGTTGGCAGCATCTCCCTTAATCCTTTCTCTGTTTGTCCCAAGAGCTATTTTATATTTCCATGGGTTTTTGAACATTAAGGCATCAATATCCTCCCTGCCTGGCTCTATAATCCCCTTTGAATCTATTGCAATTATATTTCCCTTATCAAAACCGGCAGCTTCGAAGAGGTATATAGCAGCTATATTGGCAGCCCCGGCGCCGTTGAATACAATTTTTACATCCTCTTTCTTCTTGTTAAGAACCCTTAAGGCATTTATGGCTCCTGCAAGAATTATAGATGCGGTGCCCAGCTGATCATCATGCCACACTGGAATCTCCATTGATTTCTGGAGGCTTTCCAGAAGGAAAAAACATCTGGGTGACTGTATATCTTCAAGATTGTATCCTCCAAAATATGGTTGTATTGCCTTTGCAGCTGCAATAAATTCATCGTTGTTGTTTACAACAAGGGGTATTGGAATGGCATTTACACCACCCAGATAATTAAAGAGCAGCGCCTTTCCTTCCATTACAGGTATGGCGGCTTCCGGCCCCACATTTCCTATTCCGAGCACTCTTGTGCCATCAGTAAGTATTGCCACAGAATTCCATTTACCGGTCAGATCGTAAACTAATTCCTTTTCAGCCTGTATTTTTTTTGAAACTGCAGCTATACCCGGTGTGTACAGTGAAGAAAAATCCTGCAGACCGGTTATTGGAACTTTCGATATTGTCTGTATCTTGCCCTTGTACTTTTTTGAGATTTCTATGGCAATTTTGTCAAAGTATTCTGTTCTCTCAGAATCTTTCATTATCATAAAATTATATATAAGTTAATTATTAATACTTTACGTATAAACTAGAATTCGTATTATAGCAATTGCCGATTAATTATGCCCTAAAAATATTAGTTTGCCCGGTAAACTATTAATAACATTTTAGGCTAAAGTTTCATGATAATAAGCCTTCAAGCTAACTTTTCTGGATTGTCCATACCAGACAATTTCATAGAGGATCTGAAAAAAAGGACAGGATGCAGCATAGTCAGGGGATTTTCAGATGATGCCGAAATAGTGGTATTTGCTGGAAAGGCTGTTCCTGGGAAAAAAACAGTGTTCATGCAGAGCATATCGGCAGGTGTTAACCATCTGGACTTCAAGAAGATTGACAGCAAAATTGAGATATGCAGCAATGCCGACGCATGGTCTATACCGGTGGCCGAACATGCCTTTGCGTTGATTCTGGCAAAATACAAAAATATATGCCAATCGGATGCAAATATAAAGAATAGGGTATATAAAAGAGAACCTGGTAATTCACTCTATGGTGAAACCATTGGAATTCTTGGTTACGGGGGCATTGGCAGGGAAATTGCCAAACGTGCCAAAGCCTTTGGAATGCACACAATTGGGTTGGGAAGAGCTGAAAGAACATATCCTGAACTGGACATTTTCACAAAGGACAGTGAATATGTTGCCAGGAATTCTGATATAGTGGCAATAACGCTACCATTAAACAGATATACAAGAGGAATGGTGGATTATAATTTTCTATCCATGGTTAAGGGAGATATAATAGTGAACGTTGGACGGTCTGAAATAGTAGACAGAGATGGCATGATACAATTCTTGAACGAAAACAAAAATAAATGGTTTCTTACTGACGTCTGGTGGGGAGAACCAGAAATTACAGGCAGTATTCCAGAAAACGTTATTGTGACACCACATGTTGCCGGACTTTCAAAAAACTTCATGATGGTTCCAGTAGAGCTGGCATTTGACAATGTTCTGGCTTATTTACATGGCACTCCGAAAAATATAGTGAACAGAAATGACTATACATGAATTTAGATTGTAGTCATATCGATATAATTAACTATATATCGTAATATCATATATAGAAAGAAGTGTTAAAATTGTCTAGTTTTGAAAATATGAATATATCTGAAAATTTAAAGAAATCATTAAGCTTAATGAAGTTTACGGAACCAACAGAAATACAGGAAAAGGCAATCCCTGTTGTACTTAGCGGAAAGGATGTCATTATCCGATCCAAAACCGGTTCTGGAAAAACAGCGGCTTATCTGTTGCCGGTTATGAATGCAATAGAAACAATGAAAGGAAAGAATATAAAGGCCATAATAGTATTGCCAACAAGAGAACTGGCGCTACAGACATATAGGGTGGCAACAAGATTCGGGAAACCATCTAATATCAAATCAACAATGGTCTATGGAGGAGCATCAATAAGCAGACAGATTGATGAACTTCCTGGGTCAGATATTGTTGTGGGAACACCAGGAAGAATATTGGATTTGCATAATCAGGGATATCTAAAACTTGATCATGTCAAATATCTTGTACTGGATGAAGCTGATCTGATGCTGGATATGGGATTTATAGATGACATAAAGAAAATCATATCATATACCTCCGAGGACAGGCAGACCATATTATTATCTGCAACATTGCCCTCTGAAGTTAAAACCATGGCAAAGAACTTTATGAAATCCCCTGAATTTGTAAGTGCCGGTGGTGAAGAGGCAATACCGGAATCCATTCAGCATCTTTATACCATGTCTGAGAAATTTGACAAGTTCTCCACATTAATGTCATATATCCATAATTACGATTCCAGAAAGGCCATAGTTTTTGTGAAGACACAAAGATCAGGTGATCTGTTGAATCTTATACTATCTAGGTCTGGATTTAACAATATACTGATTCATGGGGGAATGAAGCAACACGCCCGTGAGAGGTCTATAAACGATTTCAGGCATATGGACGCAGGTATTCTGGTGGCAACAAATGTAGCAGCCCGTGGGCTTGATATACCAAACATAACGGATATAATAAATTTTGATGCCCCTGATAGCACTGAAACCTATGCACACAGAGTTGGAAGGTCAGGCAGGATGGGCAAGAACGGAAGAGCCATGACTATTTTCGATGCAGATCAGAAATCTCTTATACAGAGCATACAGAGAAGAAACAAGATAAAAATGGAGAAAATAGATGTAAACCTTGAAACCGAATATACCGATATAAATTACGGGCATCTTATAGCACAGTTCAGAGATAACGAAGAAACTGCCAGGGAACCAGATTACCATAGCAGACCCAGAAGACCTTCACAGGGAAGGGATAGAAGGACACCATCCAGAAGGGGAAACGAATCCAGATCGAGACGTAATACAGGCAATTATCATAAAAGAGATTATTAAAAAATTTTTAAGCCTTTAAATTCAAGTTATAAATGTTTATATATAGTAAAAAGGGATGTTATCAATCAGTAACATGTATATTGTCGGGCTATTAAATAAAATATACAGTATCATATATTTGAATTGACCTACGGAGGATTTTTATAAATTTTTTCTTGTTTTTGCTGTCATATTACATAAAATTGCATATTGCTTCATACGTGCCAGTATCCGTAAAGTCAGATGGCTTAGGATGAAAGACAGACCACCTCTGACCTTGTATAATTCAAACCCATGGTGATTTTGCCAGTAACCTTTGAAGTTGGAAGTTTTCTTCGAAAGTTGAGAGAGGAGGTTACTAAATTTAATTATCCATTTATACTCTGTGCAAAGGAATACAATTATATTATTTTCCAATATATTTGCCTTTTTTAAAATAGGTAGAGTGGATTTTTAACAACAAGAGAGAAGATATAAGTAAACCTATAGCAACTATTATACTCATATAAATATAATACTTAAAGAGATAAATAAACAAGAAAATAAAGCCGAATATTAACCATACCACTCCATCGACTAGCAAAAATGATTTTCTAAAATCAGAATATTTTTTATTATGCCAATTAATCGAAAATCTCATAGTTAGAAGAGTTATGGCAAACCCAAATACCAAAATACAAATATAAAGATATATAGATGAAAAATTATACATAGTTAGTTAGACCCCCAATTGTTTGTGCCTATTTTATTCGCTATAGCGTGTGCCCATTCAGAATAGTCGCTCACCAGTAATTCCCATGATAAACTCGCAGTTGGATTTACGATGAAACTATATCCAAATGCGATGTTTGGTATAATGGTCATTGAGTTGCCATTTGAAAGCTTTCCCTCTAATCCTATGGAAGAATCAACAGATGTGACGGGATTGTTTGGATAATAATAATCTATATTCAGATAGTTCCATATGTATTTATTTCCAGTAGGCTCATTAGCGTATGTTGATTCGTATAATTTTGTATAATCATTAGACAATATCAATGCTGATATGCCAGCACCCGCAATCAATACTGCCGATACTATACTTGCGATTAAAAGTGACGACCCCGCTGAGGGAACAGCCGACGTTAAGGCTGCTGCAAATACAGCATATAATACTCCACTTAAAGCATCAGCAATGCCTGCAATCGTTAAATCGTGTTCGATGCTATTATATAATTTTTGAGCTGAACTTCCGCCATACAGCATGTTGATAACATCATGTTCACCGTATGTATATGTCCACCCGCCAAGCCACCACGGTGCATGATATACAAAATAGTTAATGGAAACCATTACCCAGGTTCCACTGTCTGATGTTACACCACCAGGAAGGTCCGGCTTTATGTGAATAACATAAGAAGTTGAATTGCCAGTTTGTATTTTAGATGGAACATTATGTCCAGTATGCAGGATTGATTCAACAGAATTCACTGCCATCCTGTTGCTGTAATTGAATGAGGATTTCTCAATATTTGTAAGTCTCATAATATATGCCTTTCCTGCTATTGATTGGTTAAGATATTCTCTGAATAGCATAGACCCAGTTTTTGATGATATTGGAGGGAGTTTGTCCTGAGCATGATTCTTTATGTACCAGGTGGAAAATGATATTGCGATTTTATTTGATATGTTTGAATTTATATTGCCCTTTGCAGCAGGAGATTTATTTATAACATATTTGCTTATGGCGATCTGTGGTGAAATACTATTAGCACCTGCATTGCCTTTATCAGTGGGAATAGTATTTGTTAAAGGAACAAAAGCCACCATTACAAATATTGCTGCCATCAACACACCTATTATCACCTTCCTTTTATTCATAATGATATAAATGTATGAATATATATATATATATATTTCGATAACAATATTAATAAATAATTTAGCAATAAATAATATAGTTCCAGTGGTAATATGATAATAATTAATATAAAATTTTAAAGGACGGATGCCGCGACAACAAGATCGTCGTCACCCACGTTTATAAGCTTTACACCAGACGTGACACGGGACTGTATTTTTATTTCATCGGAATTCAACCTGATTGTCTTGTTGTTTCTCGTCACTATAAGAACTTCCTGTGAATCTCCAACAGGCAATGCTGTCACCAGTGATCCTGTTCTTTCATTTTCCTTAAAGATCAGGTTGCCTGATGAACCCCTATGATGTATTGAGAAATCTGTTATTATTGTCCTTTTCCCAATTCCGTTCTCGGTTATGCTCATAACAGTATCATTGTCATCAACAAGGAATGAGTTTATTACCTCTGCACCGTTGAGCCTCATAGACTTTACTCCCCTTGACGCCCTACCAGTAACAGAAACCTCATCGCTCAGGAATACCGCAGCCTTATTATTGCTAGCCGCAACAAATATCTTTGAGGGTTTTTCAAGATCCATAACAGATACAACCTCATCCTCTTCATCGAGCTTTATAATCTTCAAACCAGATTCCCTCATATCAAGTATTTCTTTTACAGGTGTTCTCTTAATGAAACCTTTCTTAGTTATTATTATAAGAAAACTCTGTGAGCTTTCTGGAGATTTCATGATCTGCTTGATTTTCTCATTTTCATTCATTTTTAGGAATGTAGCTCCAACACTTCCAAGAGATGTCCGGGATTTTTTCTCTATTGTATATGCTTTAGTCTTTAACACTCTTCCAGTATTTGTAAAGAAATATATCATATCATGGGACATACAGGAAAGTATGCTCCGGACTGTATCTTCCTTCCTGGTGGCAGTAATGATGCCCTTTCCACCTCTTTTCTGAACGTTGTATTCTTCTGAGGATACCCTTTTCAACAGTCCATTTTCACTCAGGATCATTATTGATTCCTCATTGGGAATGAGATCCTCATCATTGCGCTCATTGATATCTCTGTTGAGAATCTTTGTTCTCCTGTCATCTCCGAACTGCTTTTTAATTTCCAGAGTTTCCTGCTTTAAAACATCCCGTCTAGCTGATTCATTTCTTATTATCTCATTCAGCCTTGTTATATTTTCCTTGATATTGATTAATTCGTCCTTTATTTTTCTTATTTCAAGGCCTGTAAGGCGTTGCAATCTCATATCCAGTATAGCGATTGCCTGTTTCTCTGAAAGAGATAATTGGGACATCAGTGAATTTTTAGCTATTTCACCGGTATCGGATGACCTGATTATTTTGATCACAAGATCTATATTTTCAAGGGCAATTACCAATCCGGAAAGTATGTGTTCTCTATCCATCAGCTTGTTTACTTCAAATACAGAACGTTTCTTTATAATTTCAAGCCTAAAATTAATAAAGCCCAGAATCATCTCATCCAGTGCCATTACCTTTGGTTCATTATTCAGTAGAAGAAGGTTGTTGACCCCAATTGTGGTTTCCAGTGGTGTGTGTTCATATAGTTGGTTTATAGTTAGAGCTTTACTTTCATCATTTTTTACCTTTATTACAATTCTTATGCCGTGCCTGTCGCTTTCATCCCTTATATCGGATATGTTGTTTATTATTCCATTCTTGACCTGTTCTGCAACATTCTGTATGTACAGAGCCTTGTTAACTCCATATGGTAGGGTTTTTATTATTATTTTTTTCTTTTCTTCGTCATCTATTTCCCCCTGGCAGAATACCTTTCCACGGCCTGTTCTATATATATTGAGCAAATCCGTATTCCTGTAAAGGACTCCCCCTCCTGGAAAATCAGGGCCCTTGACAAATTTAAGCAAGTCTTCTACACTGCATTCTGGATGATCTATTCCATACATTATGGCATCCGAGATTTCAGACAAGTTGTGTGGAACCATATTAGTAGCCATTCCTACGGCTATTCCAGATGTACCATTTATCAGGAGCTGTGGTATCCTTGAGGGGAAATACACGGGCTCATCAAGAGAGCCGTCAAAGTTGGGGCTGAATGCAACCGTTTCCTTTTCTATGTCCCTTACCATTTCCTCGGCCATTCTACCAAGCCTGGCTTCCGTATATCTCATAGCTGCTGGGGCATCTCCATCTATGGATCCGAAATTTCCCTGCCCGTCTATAAGCGGGTAACGTAACGAGAAATCCTGTGCCATTCTGGCTAGTGCTTCATATATAGAAGAGTCTCCATGGGGATGGTATTTACCCATGGTTTCTCCAATAATACGTGCAGATTTTTTATATGGTTTCTCATGGGTAACCCCAAGTTCGTACATAGAATATATAATTCTCCTTTGCACTGGCTTTAGACCATCCCTAAAATCAGGAATTGCTCTGCTAACTATTACACTCATCGCATAATCGAGATACGATGTTTTAATTTCTTCTTCAATTGGCCTTAATAACATTTATTCCACCTATATGTCAAGATTCTGAACATATTTTGCATTTTCCTCTATGAATTTCCTTCTTGGCTCCACTTTTTCCCCCATAAGTATATTGAAAAGCTGGTCGGCATATAATGCATCCTCAATACTTACCTGGACCAGTTTTCTGGTTTCCGGGTTCATTGTGGTTTCCCAGAGCTGTTCTGGATTCATTTCCCCAAGACCTTTGAAACGTTGTATTACCACATTCTTTCCCATTTTTGCCACTGCCTTGTCTTTTTCATCCTCGCTGAAAACATACACAATATCATTTCCTTTCTGTACCCTAAACAGTGGTGGCTGGGCAAAATACACATGCCCTCCCTGAATCAATTCGTTCATAAACCTGTAAAAGAATGTGAGAAGGAGCGTTCTTATGTGGGCACCGTCTACATCGGCATCTGTCATTATGATTATCTTTCCGTAACGGAGATTTTTAATATCAAACTTATCCTTTATATTGGTTCCTATTGCGGTAATGAGATTCTTGATTTCCTCATTTTCAAGTGCTTTATTATCATTTGACTTTTCAACATTCAATATTTTTCCCCTTAAGGGAAGGATGGCCTGATATTCCCTGTTTCTAGCCTGCTTTGCAGAACCACCGGCAGAATCTCCTTCCACTATATATACCTCAGTCCTTTCAGAGTCATTGGACGAACAATCCGCCAATTTTCCCGGCAACGTGCTGCCTTCCAAAGCAGTCTTTCTCCTTACAAGCTCCTTCGCCTTTCTGGATGCTTCCCTTGCCGCCGCAGCTGCTAGAACTCTTTTTATTATTGTATCAGCAATGGGAGGATATGATTCAAAATAATCCTTGAGATATTTCTCGACAATTGATGATACAATGCTTTTCACTGCAGAATTGCCAAGTTTTTCCTTTGTTTGCCCCTCAAACTGTGGATTGAACATTTTAACGTGTAATACAGCAGTAAGGCCTTCCCTGGTATCATCTCCAGTCAGTGCACTTACACCTTTTATCAGATTTTTTGACTTGGCATATTCGATCACGGCTCTGGAAATTCCCGTATGGAATCCGGTCATATGGGTACCGCCCTCTGGTGTCTTTATATTGTTAACAAAACTTTCCTCGGTTCCGCTTACTCCATCGATGTATTGTAATGCAAATTCGACGACGTATTCTTTATATTCCTCATGGCAGTAAATAGGTTCTCTGTTTACAACTTCCTTTCCCTGATCAAGAAATTGAACGTACTCTGTCAGTCCGCCATCAAAATGGAATTTTTCGTGTTTTCCCGATCTTAAATCCGTAAGTTCTATTGTTATGTTGGAATTAAGGAAAGCTAAGTCCATTATTCGTTGTGAAATAACCTGATATGAAAAATCAATTGTATCAAAAATGGTCGAATCGGGGTAGAACTTTATAATTGTCCCATGTTCCGGATATTTCATATCTATATCCCTAATTTCCGGATCCATAGATTTTTCAGATACATCCATCGTCTTTAGGCCAGTAGCTGGAATTCCCTGCTTGAATTTCTCATAGTAAATCTTATCCCCTTTTTTTATAAGGGCAATTAAGTACTCGGACAATGCGTTGACAACGTGGACACCAACGCCATGCAAACCACCTGTTACTTTATATACTTTCTTGTCAAACTTTGCTCCACTGTGAAGCTCTGTCATAACTATTTCAAGGCCAGGCCTATTATACTTGGGGTGGATATCAACTGGTATTCCCCTCCCATCATCTTCGATGGATATGGATCCGTCTTTATATATTACTATATTTATATCGGATCCGTAGCCAGCCATAGCCTCGTCTATACAGTTGTCAACAACCTCGTATACCATGTGATGGAGCCCGTCAGGTCCGGTTGAACCTATATACATTCCCGGCAATTTTCTAACTGCCTTAAGGCCTTCGAGAATCTGTATTTGTGATGCATCATAATTATCCATAGCTTTATCCATAATATCCTACTATAATACTATGAATGGTTATAAGTTTTATTGCCTCTAGAATCGCACATCAACGTTAAAATCTCCAGCCTGATGTAAAGGTTTAACTAAACACATTTTATTTACCAACATGAATTCTGTAATAGCCAATGGATGGCGGGTATACACTGACCTCTTCATGGACTCCAGTGTGGATGAATACATAGAGAAAATAAAGTTGGTTAACAAGATCGGGGGAAGAAATAAATATTCAATAGATGGTAAGAAATTTAAGCACGTTTTCCATGGGTCCAGATCACTCCCCTTATTCCATGATGTTGTAAATAAGACAGATTATCTTGCCCTGGGATTTGTATATGACAGTTACGGACATCTTGGATTCAACAGGATTGAAATTAGAAATCACAAGGCATATATTTTCATTGCTGACAAGAATTATTTTAAGGGAAAAAGAGGAAATGTAAGAGTAAGCATATTTAATACATCCTCAATAAAACATATACTCGCAGCTTCCGTCCACATGGAGGATAAGGAAGAATTTATTCTGAACTATGATAATACGAATAGATTTCGTTCTGGTATCATACCATATGATGCAAACTTTGTTATTGACGCTGAAATAAGCCAGAAGACAGAAATTTTTAAGGAGAAAATTTCATTTGGTGAGGAACTTATAGAAAGCGATATGAAATACAACAGATTGAAGATTCATAGGATAAGCTTTGATGAAAAAAAGTGCTACGGAATAATACAGGGAGGTAAAGACCACCTATTTCTATATAAAATTGCAATCAAATTGGGGAGTGAAACAGGAAAGTTATAAATTATTTCCTTATTATAATATCCTTTTCCCTTTTCGTCTCTTTGAAACCGACAAGATTTAACTTGGCTGCCTTAACCAATTCTGCAAATTTTTCCCTGTTAAAAGGAAATTTTTCTGGTGAAAAAATAACCTTTATCTCATCCTTTTCGTCTAAATCAAAATAAAGACCCTTTAGATATGCCTTAAGATAATTTTCTGGGTCACCTCCACATACGACATTTCTTTGATCGTCGGTATTCATAATATCTATATGTTGATTTAGGACTTATGATTTTTTATCCTTATATGTTTTTCATTATTCTTGTAAATTGATTATATATCCTGCCTTGCAGATTATAATATTTATTTATGAAGAAAATAAGCCCGGGTACCATAGAGATTGACATAGCCATAGCGCTCTAACTGTACAACCTGGTGCTTATCCATTGCCAGTGGCTCTATTTTTCCTTTGTCTATATTTCCATCAGGATGAAATACTTCCATGTCCCCTGAATTTTCAGGAGCCCACTGTATTATCTTTACCCTGCCTTCTGGTTCATCCTTTGTGTATTGGAGTTTCCCTCCTTTCATTATAGCTGCACATAAATCCTTAAGCCTTATAATTTCCCCTTCTTTAATCTTTGATAACTCTTCTTCCGGAAAATATATCATAGCATCTGGTGGGAGCTCGTATTCCCTGAATCCCGAATCAGGCCTCTGTGGATGTAACATTGCGTGGCTTTTTAGAACCAATGGATTCTTAATATGGATTGGTGTAGGTTCTGGTACAAAGAAATATCTTTCAGTATCATAATCTATTATTTCCCTGTCCATGGAATTGAATATTTCCCATGAAAATGTGGCATTGCTTTTGTTCATTCCGGAACTTATCCAGTATTTTCTGAAAGTATCAGGTCTATACCCCCTCTTTTTCAATGCAACCAGTGTCCCAAGCCTTATATCGTCCCAGCCCGAGTACTTTCCTGATTTTATCCCTTCCTTTATTATTGTGGTTTTCAAAATTGTATCTGGTATGCTTATAAACCCATAATGGAAATACTCTGGTAATTTCCAGTTGTTGTACATAAAAACATATTTCTGTTTTTCAGTGTTGACAAGGTGGTCTATTCCCCTTATTACATGTGTGAGTCCAAGATAATGGTCATCAACAGACACTGAAAAATTCATGGTGGGATATACTGTATACCTGGAACCTGTTAGTGGATGTTCATGTGTGTTTATCCTGAAGGCGATCCAGTCTCTTACGGAAGGATTTGGGTGATTAATGTCTGTTTTCATAACTAAAGCGGCCTCTCCATCGTTGTAATGGCCGGATAGCATTCTGTCAAATTTTTCAAGGTTAACTGATGGTTCTGAATCCCGTTCCATTACTGGTATTTTTTTTAGTTTAAGGTCGTGAAATTCTTTCTGGTTTTCTTCAATAACGTACATATAGCCTTCTGAAATCATGCGCCTTGCTTCCGAATAATAAAATTCCATTCTTGAGGACTGTATAACGGTTTCAGTCACATTGACTCCAAGCCATTGTAAATCTTCCGGTATCATTTTATATGCATCAGGATCTATATTTTCTGGGTTTGTATCCTCTATCCTCAGTATAAGTCTTCCTCCGTAGCGCCTTACATATTCATCATTAAGGATGGCCATTCTTGAATGCCCTATGTGCAATGGCCCTGAAGGAGACGGAGCCATTCTCATGACAACATTGCCATGAACATTTGGCAACTCTGGGAGTTCATGCTTTTCTTCCTTTTTTTCCCTTATGAGGATATCTGGGTATTCAGTGTTTACAATTTCCTCCAGCTGGTCTCTGCTCATGGAATTTACCTCGTCAACATATTTCTTTATCATTGCCATGAGGTTCTTCATATCCTTTCTGACACTGGGGTCTATTGAAATTAATTTACCAACAACTGATGAAATATCAGCCCTGCCACCGTGCAGATATGCGTTTTTAAAAACCTGTTTCCTGATTTCTTGCTGCATAAAAATCCTCCACCTCCTTAATGACCACATTATCAAGCTCTTTAAGCCCCTGTGAGCTTACAGACGATATACATATTTTTTCCTTCCTTTCGCTTATGTCTATTTTTGTCTGAACCCTTATTATTTTATTTGGGAATGTTTCTGAGATTTCCCTGAAAAGATTGTTCTGTTCTTCCTCAGTATATTTGGATGTTCCTGAATAATCAAAGAGGAACAGTATTGTGCCCTCAATCTTTGAAAGTGCTATTATTGCCCTTTTTTCAATATCATTCCTATCCTCCATGGGGCGGTCAAGAATTCCCGGTGTATCGATGAATTGTACCCTCCTAATTCCTATGTTCTTGTAACCTATAAGTATCTCCTTTGTGGTAAAAGGATAGCTTGCAATCTCAGGAGATGTTCCTGTAAGTTTCTGTATGAGTGAGCTTTTTCCTGAGTTCGGAATTCCCGCTATTATAAATGTGGGTATATCAGTAATAATTCCAGGGAGTCTGCGCAGGTAATTTCTGCATTCTCCCAGGTAAAGCAGATCTTTGCTTATATTGTTTATGAGGGATGAGAACCTGCCATAGTATGTTTTCATTATGGCGTTCATATCATTGATCGTTTTGGCTCCCTTCAATTTTTTAATATAAATGGTGCTGAAATCCTTTATTTTGCTAGTTGTCCACTGAATATTACCTAGGCTCAGCTTATATCTGTCAACATCAAACATCAGGTCAATTAGATCGTAATAAAAGGGATGGAGGGTTTCAATTGTAGGGAATTTTCTTATAATTTTGTCCAGGTGCCCTGTTGAAATGCTTTCTATGGTGGATATCCTGTCAGTAACCTCCTTGCGAATCTTTGTTTCCTTCTTTGGAAAATAGGGTTCCACTATGTTTGAAGCCTTATGAAATGATTTATCTATAATTTCCTGTGATCTCAGCACGGTGGGAATATAATCAAACATATGACCCAATTTCAAGCTGGTTAATATCTTTTTCATTCCGGATTAATAAATTATTTTAACAATTTGAATATACACAATAAAATGGTTAACATCGCAGAAATTGTCAGAATGTACATCAATGAGAATCCAGACATAAAAGATTACCTGAACAGAGGAATTATAAATGTTTCAGCACTGGCCCGTGAGATTATGGCAAATACGCAGATAAATGATTTCGATGCGGCAATGGCCGCACTGAAAAGGTACAAGGCCAATGGCTTGCCTGCATACAGTTCAGAAATTCTTGACAGGTCTAACCTTGAAATGTCATCTAACATTTCCCTTATCGTTGTCAAAAAAAGCTATGACAGTCTCAAAATTATAACAGGGATTGTGGGAAATCTAAAAAAATTAAATTCTATTAACCTGGTTGAAACGAAAAACTGTTTTTCAATTGTAGGGGACAATGACACCATAAGGGGTTTTGCCAATTTCTTCTCTGATGACCAAATTATCCAGTTACGAAAAGATCTGGGGCAACTTACCATTATAAGTCCAGAGGAAATAGAAAAAACAAAGGGATATATAAATTTTATAACATTACTCCTTTACCGCGCAGGAATAAATATTCTCCATATTATATCTTTTTATAGCGATACTATTATAATTCTGGATGAGAAAGACCTGACTAATGCATTCAAGATTATCTCGGCAAAGATGGTGGAAAGATAGAAAGAATAAGGAGATACATTATTTAAGGGTTAGAGTATTTTTTTATTATTATATAATTTGCCTGTGCAATTTTTTGGTCTTAATGAAAAATCTCGCGGTTTATTGCTTTATGTTAAAATAATATATAACTGGAAATGTTAAAATATCAAATAATTATTAAATATGCAATGAGATATGAAAGGATAAAGGACTTCAGAGAAAAATATATTCCATACAATGAAATCATTGAAAAAATGGATCTCAGGCCTGATGATATAATTATAGACATGGGTGCGGGGGATGGTTTCTACAGCAAAATTTTTGCAGATAAGATCAGCAAAGGGAGGGTGTATGCAGTAGAACGTAACCCCGATGTTATACCGCACCTTGAAAAAAATCTCACAGAGATGAGCAATTTCACGATTGTTAATGAGGATATGTGCAAGCTCCATATTATAGACTTCAATAAAATATTCTTTTCAGCAGTTTTTCATGATATAGAGTGCAGAAAAGATATATTAAATTTTATGATAAATAATTCAAAAAAGCCTTTAAATGTATACCTGATAGAATTCAATAAAAAGAGTTCTATGGGTCCGCCTCTGGATATAAGAATATGCCATGATGAACTGAGGAATATATTTACTGATGCTGGATTCAAACCAGGAATACACATGGAGTTTGAGTATAATTACTTTGATTCCTACTATATGGAAAAATAAAGGAGGTATGATTATGAGTGAGGATAATAATGGAAACAGAAATTCAATAAAGCCGGTAAGAAACAGTATAGCACTAAAGAATGTAAAGAAACAGGTAACTGAAAAGGAAAAGCAAAAAATTAAAGGTGAAAAAGAAAACACAATATCTGAAGCACATTCATCCATAGACCCGTTCGGAATTAAGAAGCAAAAGAAAATTATCAGACAGAAAAATGAAAAAAGCGATTCAATAAATTATTTTAAGCGTTAAAGGAAATGGTGTTTCTTCGTCCCTGCATCGTCCTGGGCTGGTTGTGGTTCATATAGCTCAACCTTACCGCATGTAGTGCATTTGTATAAGGTAAAAGTCTGGGTTGTTTCTGCTAGATCATTCCAGCCTCCTAAAAACATTCCCCCTATTCCCGTATATCCTCCAACTCTAAAATTCATGTTTCCGGCCGGCTCCATTTCTCCCGAACAATCAGGTGTTGAACATTTCATAAAAATTAATATATTGAACCTATTTAATACTTTCCCAATAGGATGCTCTGTTGAACAAATATCCAGATTTCCGCTCTTTTCACTCTTCCTCTGATTTTATTCTTCTTTTCAGCCCCTAATTCATGCACTTTACCTCCATCTTTGCCCTCTGGTTTATATAGTCATATATCCCAGAGCCTCTGGTATCCCTCTGCTTTCAATCCTTCTGTAGACCTGCTTACACAGTTCTCTCCAAACTTCCTCTTTACAGCGGAGAATATTCCTTCAGTCCCAGGCCACCTCATTCCGTAATGTTTCTCTTCTGCCCACTGTTTGTAACCTTTCTCCCTGTATTCCCTTACCTCCTTTCTTCTGTGTTTTGATCCCCTTTGCCTGTCAGTGGAGGCATTCTTCCTGATCTTGATCACCGGTATGGCACCGATGGAATGTGTAAGGTTGAAGAGATTGTTCACATCGAATGCACCATCACCGTAGAATGTTTTTATATTTACTCCCCTCTTCACTGCTTCTTTTATGTGCCTGGATGCAGTTTCTGGTTCAGATGGTCCAGTACCCTCTATGTGTGATTCTATCCCTATGATCTTCTTTGTCTTCACATCTGCTGTTATTATAACAACAAGATGCTTTCTCTGCCTTGCATCTGGATCTCCATATTTCATTATCCTGTAAGAACCTGCATTGTTTGTCTTCATTCCAGTGCCATCGGTACCGAGTTCTGCATACTGTATGCCCGAAATATCAAGGTCAGGAATCTTATCATGTATGCGGTGCCATATGGTGGTATAATCACCATATTCTGGTATTATCCCAAGATTAACAAGTGATCTTGCCATTCCCTCGAGGCCACGGTAATCCAGATACTGGTGCCATATCATCATGAACTGCATGAACGATTCCGGGAAGAGGAATGGTGATCCCCTTTTGCCAAGATTCATTTTCTCAAGTTCAGAGTCCCACTGATCCACGAAATCAAAATCAAAGAAGAATTTCCCCCTTATTACGAGTTCCTCATTGTATTCCTTCCAGTTTCTTTTGTCCCTGTAAGTCTTTCCCCATCTCGGCATTATAACTGTATGTGCATACTGCCATATATTTATATCGGAATTTGGATTAATCCCCATATGAAGGGCACACTGATTGTTTTCACGATACCCCGGTCAAAGAATGGAGTCAGCCCCGCTTCTTACTCTAAATTTTACAGGAAACTTTACGGTTATAATAACTCCTCACACTATGGCAGGTACCATAAACGGATACCAGGATTCCTTGACAATTATAAATATGTGAAGTATGCCAATGGTGTTATTGTTACCAGAACAGATGCAAGTGAAGCTATTGTTGAATTCCTGAAGAATAACAGGGCGGAAGTACACCACTGGGATGTTGAAATAACAGATCACGAGAAGAAGGAACTGGAAGTGTAGGGGAAATACTGCTTCGAACTACAAGCGGTTTAAATATTTATTCAACACAGCACCAATAGGAATATTATAGGCATTTGCTTCAATTATTTTAAGAAAGCATATTGCGATTCCTCAATAATTTTGTGTATTCCAAAACAAAATTGAAATATAAAATAATGAGATTACCTGTAGATAATATATGGTTACCTGTGTCATGTATAACTTGAAAATGAGTGAAACGCACCCTGCCACAATATGCGTCCTGGCATCACGATTTGAGGATTCTTTCAAGGATTTAATAGAAGTCCTTACTTCACCTCTCCCGGATGAGAGCCTTGAGGAATACATAGAGCAATATGCAAGGACCGATGAGATTATGCCCGAAGACAAAACAATAGGTTTTGCCATAATAAACAAGGAAAAGAAAGTGGTGTCCCTTAACTTTAACGAAAAATACTTTGATGATAAAAAACTGAGAGAAACAATGCAAAAATATAAGGAGCTGGGTTTTAAGACCGAGATTGAATACAGTTAATACATTGTCAAATTGTATCTTTTGTCTGCAGCTTCATAGGTTTCCCTGGAACTTATTTCCAGAAGTTTACTGATTTTTATCATATGCTCTTCCGGGCTTTTGTCATAGATTTCCCGCCACAGTATGAGGCGCTTTTCTGTATCATCATATAGAACCGTTTCACCGCATTTCTGAATGCAATGTATGGCTTCAGCCGCCTGATCGGCATCTGTGATATTTTTAAAGCAATCCAGATAACTCATAGATCATTACACCTCTTGGCATCAAATTCAGGGTATTTTATATTGTATCTGTTTATGGCATATTTTAAGGTGTCCACAAGGCTGAATATATATCCTTTGTAATTCCTGATATATGGAAATATATTGTATTTCTCATCTGAATATATTTTGTACAGATCTTCTGGTGTTATTTCTCCCTTCATTGCATTTAAAAGATACTGCATAAATTCTTCCCTCTCCTTTAAGCCCTTTTTTGCATATAATTTCATGTTTTTCTCAAGTATACTGTATGCACCATTCACATCGCCATTGACCACGGATGCTTTAAATATCTCTATTACATCTTCAGTGTTCATTTTATCACCTTATATTAGGGCTATCCCCGCCAGATATGTGTAAAGAGCAAATGATACGCCGAGCCCCAGTGTTATCAACCCCATTATTATCACACTATACTTTATTCCTGGATCCATATTGAAATTATTCTCACCCTCTTTCCTGTATGTATATATGATTATCCTGAAATAGTAATACATGGATATAGCACTATTTATTATGGCTATAACTGCAAGCCACCATAGATTACCTATTATCAGTGAGAAGAAGAGAAAGTATTTAGCTATGAATCCTCCAGTAAGAGGTACTCCAGCCAGTGAAAGGAGCATTATTGCAAAGAACAGTGCAGTCCATCTGGATGCCCTTGCCAATCCGGCAATATCATCTATCATTACCTTGTCCTTCTTTACAAGGCTCATAGCTATGAATGGCCCAGCTTTCATAAATATATAGGCTATTGCATAGAACATGGCTGATGCTATGGCAAACCTTACAAAGATCTCCTTAGAGACCAGCACTGCAGGATAATATGAATAACCTATAAGTGCAAATACCAGTATCATGTATCCAGCCTGTGCAACGCTTGAATATGCCAGTATGCGCTTCAGGTTGTTCTCCATCAGTGCAGCCAGGTTTCCGTAGGTCATTGTGAGTATAGCAAGTATTGCGAAGAAGAAAAATACATAGTTATAGTCAGGTATAAATCCAAGAAACAGGAATTTCAGCAGTATCATATATGCTATAAGCTTACCGCCTGTAGATAGAAAGGCTGATACCGAATTTGGT
>NZ_KI542692.1:0-25758 GCF_000496155.1 Ferroplasma sp. Type II | reverse complement strand
AATGATGAACCAGTAAATAACTATAGTTCAACCATGTATGTAGAAAATATGAACAATTCCATAATAAACACAATAAACGTTAGGGATGGCCATTATTATTACTTTGTACAGCCAGATATAGAATATAAACTATATTCATTGAACAGTACTAATAATACCCTTAAATTAATAGATACAATAAGCAACAAAAATATAACTCCTGGCAATAGTTGCGAATATAATATCCGGTTATGAATTATGAACCTGAAATCCCATTATAAAATAATAATTTCGATTATAATTGTGATAATACTTGTATCCTCCTACATCGTTGTATATGATACTATACATGAAAAACATATGATTTATTATAACGGTGGAAAAAGCATAGACCTAAAATATTTTAACTATTCAAACAGGGATTTTACAGTAAGTTCAACAGAGAATGATATATACAATTCAAGTTCACATTCAATGAATGGAAATCAGTATCTTAATTCAACAGTATATTATCCACAGGTAAGGTATTTGAATTGCGTTCGCTTTAATATGAATACACATTTGAAAAATATAAATTCAAAGGATATTTATGTTAATTTATACACAAACTGTGAATCGACACATGTATATAATTCAACCAAATCCTATTGGGTCGGAGATTTTAATTATTTACATTCCATTGTTCCTGTAAGCAACAACAATTCTAAAATATCAGTCCGTATAGATGGACTTGTGGATAACAACAATTATTACAATATCTCGGTTAAAGTGTGTGCTAGTAATAATTTCTATAATTTATTCTCCATTGATGCTGAGAAGGAGAGTGCAATATACGGCACAGTAGGATCAAAACCAAGATGTTCAGATGGAAATCACAATTATAACATTTCATATAATTCTACAATGTTTGTTTACAACATTAACACTACTTCATTTAGGATTGTAAAAATAAACAACGGGAAATTCTATTTTTTTACAAATCCAAGAAACTGGTATAAGATATATTACTTAAATGGGGAAAATCTGAGTGTGTTCAAGAACAATAATGGTAATAATATTACTATAATAAAAATGCCATTAAGTACGATTTCTAAGGAATATAATATTTATGAGTGATTTCACATGAACCTAAAATCCCATTATAAAATAATAATTTCGATTATAATTGTGATAATACTTCTCTCATCATTTATTATCTACTATTATCCACACCATAATACGGTATACCACAATAATGGTGAAAGTGTTGATGTAAAATATTTCAGTGTTGGATACACATTTCCATATCATAAGCATAACTATTCTCTCTCTTCCCATTTTAACAGTGGCAATGTGGAATCATACCTGAATTCTACCATAATAGATCCTGTAGTACTGCCATACCATTATGGATGTGTAGACCTTAATATGAATATCAGTACACATAATGTGAATGATAGATATATCTATGTTACAATAATTGGAAGGCATGTTCGTTTTGTCTCCTTTACTAATTATTCATGCTGTAAGATAACCAGTGGAGAACAAATAGTCAAGCTGAAGAATTCAAACAGTATATATGAATGTGTATCATCCGGAGGTGTTGACCGTAATAGTGTAGGAAATTATTATAATTTTACACTTACCATATCAGCTGGCAAACTCCATAACACATTCTATTTCCACATGCTGAGAAGGAGAGTGCAATATACGGCACAGTAGGATCAAAACCAAGATGTTCAGATGGAAATCACAATTATAACATTTCATATAATTCTACAATGTTTGTTTACAACATTAACACTACTTCATTTAGGATTGTAAAAATAAACAACGGGCAATTCTATTTTTTTACAAATCCAGGAAACTGGTATAAGATATATTACTTAAATGGGGAAAATCTGAGTGTGTTCAAGAACAATAATGGTAATAATATTACTATAATAAAAATGCCATTAAGTACGATTTCTAAGGAATATAATATTTATGAGTGATTTCACATGAACCTAAAATCCCATTATAAAATAATAATTTCGATTATAATTGTGATAATACTATTCCTGCCACTGATTATCTACTATTACCCATACAATAATACAGAATACAACAATAATGGTGAAAGTGTTGATGTAAAATATTTCCATAACGAATACTCAATATATGCCTGCATGTTCAACTCTAATTATTCTGCAAGTTCTTATTCCACAGGGAATAGTGAATCATACCTGAATACAACATTAACAAACCCGGCATACTATCAACTTGAAGGACAATTAATGTCCCATATAAATATAAGCATGAAAAATATCAATGCAAGGTATGTCTATATAACAACTACAGGCAGCAATAATGATCAATACGTGCAGATAACAGGCACACACACCCCCATCAACTGTAAACAGGAAGGGAATAAATGGATTAACAAATATAGTTCATTTGATAATCTCCACAGCATGGGTATAAACTTTGGTATCCCTAGCTTCTACCTGCATAATGGTAATTATAATTTTACACTTACAGTATCAGCTGGCAAACTCCATAACACATTCTACATTGATACTGAGAAGGAGAGTGCAATATACGGTTCTAAATACAGAATCATACTACAGGTACATCATATGGCTCAAAGTAAACACAACACTATATATTGAAAATGTGAACAATTCCATAATAAATACAATAAACGTCAGAGATGGTTATTATTATTACTTTGTACAGCCATATACAGAATATGAAGCTATATTCATATTATAACAATACATTGCATAATGTGAATGTATATTATTCAAATTCATCAATCCCACATAATATTTTACAGGCACCAGATAAATCTATATGTACATCTATATATAAGAGTAATTTGCTTGGCAATTGATAATAATGAGTGATACCATGAACCTAAAATCCCATTATAAAATAATAATTTACCTATAACTCATACTAACACCATAATAATACTTTTGTAAAGTTCATAACTTCATTTTTGTCAAAAAATATATATAGATAGATAGACATACTCTATCGTATTGCTTATGGCTAATATAATCGATAGTTTTATTAATATACCCCGGCAAAAAGAGGAAGATTTTTGGACTCCGGTGATAATTGACCACATAAGGCAACTCGCTTATGATGGAAAACCACTGGATATTCTACAACCTGATGAATTTAGTTTGAGGATACTGGACAATATTTACTTTAAGAATTTATCCAGTAATATAAAGGATAATCCACTGGCAGATACTGAAACAGACCTCATGGGGTTAAAACTTTCTGTTCCATTGTATTTGGGCGATATGTCATTTGGTGCCTTAAGCGGAAACCCCAACATAGCAATTGCCAGGGCAGCAGATATTACAAAAACTCTTTCAGGCACAGGTGAGGGCGGGCTTCTTCCAGAAATTGAGAATTATGAGAGAATTTATGTGCAGTGGGCATCTGCACGATTTGGTGTTGATTATAAAACTATTAACGCAGGGTCAGGAATAGTTATAAAAATAGGCCAGGGAGCTAAACCTGGCATAGGCGGGCATCTGCCTGCAAGCAAGGTGACATCAAAAATATCATCGGCAAGGAGGATACCAGAAAACATCGATGCAATTTCTCCAGCACCACATCATGATATTTATTCGATAGAGGATCTATCGCAAAGAATTGAAGCTTTAAAACTTGCTACCGGCAAGCCCGTATTTGTAAAGGTTGCAGCAACCAATTACATACCATACATAGTTACAGGGATAGCCAGGTCTGGAGCGGATGGTGTAATAATTGATGGCCAGGGTGCCGGTACAGGGGCAACCCCGGAGGTGATAAGGGATAATCTTGGGATACCCATAGAACTCGCAGTTGCATCATCTCATGATATTCTGGTAAGAGAAGGCCTGAGAGAAGGATTTAAAATTATAGCTGCGGGAAGAGTAACAGGTGCACTGGATGCCGCAAAACTCTACGCCCTGGGTGCGGATGTCGTTAGCATGGGAACGGCAGTGTTAATTTCCATGGGATGCATAATGGTAAGAAAATGCAATCTGGGCTTTTGCCCGGCTGCACTGACAAATAAGACCGATGGAACCAAAGTTTATAATATTGATTTCGGAGTTAACAACATAGTTAATTTTATAACCGGCTTTAGATTGGAACTTGCAAACATTCTTGATAATTTGGGACTTAAATCTGTAGATGAATTAACTGGGAAGAAGAATTTGTTGTATGCAAAAAACATTTCTAAGGGTGCAGGAAATATACTAAAGATTGATGCAGAGTATTCCAAGCACAGTTCTAATATGGGCAATTTTTCCCCAAACAGAAAATATTTAAATGAAATGATTACTAAGGGCGATGTTCCCATTACAAGCATGGGGAGCACCACATCTCCGGAGGTTGTCAAACCCAGCAGAATAATTGACTGGATAAGGCTGGACGGAGCCCAGGTTACAAGGCCCTCTATAGATCCCTATAGAGAAAACATAGATACCACGTTTTACCTTGCCCATGGAAAAATAAGAATGTCTATACCGGTTATTCTGGATGTTTCATCTCAGAGAGAGGATATAAAGGAATCACTGTACTGGGCATCCTTATTTATGGGCAATTTAGTAATTGACAGGAAATATTATAAGAATTATAAGAAAATAACTATTATTAGGGATGGGAATTTATACAGAATAAAAAACTTAAAATTCGGGGAAAAATCAAATCCAGGTATGGATGGATTTATTATAGGCGAATCGGATTCGCAGGAAATCGAACTATCCGATCTGGATATGAAACTCAAAAATGTGGGTTCCAGGTATCAATATGATATAATGGCATATATATCAAAATTTAAGAATTCTGGGGATATAATCAAATATCTGGCCCTTGGAGCTGATTCAGTTATTTTAAATGCAGACATTTTCAGCGATTCACTTGCCAACAACTATACAAACCTGAATCAAAAAGCCCTTAATTTTCTGCTCATTATTAAGAGGGAACTTGCATTAATTTCCGGCGCAATGGGAGTATCAAATTTGCAGTATTCTATCACTGGAAACAGGGAATTGCTGAGGGCTGTAAACATGGATGAGGAACTGGAAGAAAGAATAAATGTTCCGGAGGCTGGTTCATTATGAATTATTCACCATCGAGCTGTGGATTATTCGGAGTTTTGAGAAAATTTGAGGCAGAAAAAATAAGCGGTAAGGATGTCGTCGATTCCCTGGAACTTATAAGATACAGGGGAAGTAATAAAGGTTCTGGATACGCTTCATTTGATCTGACGGACAATAATTATTACATGATAAAAACCTTTTACGATGGCAGTGAAGAAGATATAAAAAGCATATTTAATAAAAGGAATATATTTCCAGAAGAAATAACTGTGGAAGACGCCGGGAATACGAAAAGTTACTGTTTTAATGTAACACTAGAAAATAACGATGAGGTTCTGGATAAAATCAATGAGGAACTCTGGCTTAATAGAGATGGCCGTGTTTACAGCGCCGGGAAATCTCTTAATGTCTATAAGGGCGTTGGCTATCCTCTGGATGTTGCCACATCATATAACGTGCAGGAAAAATATACAGATATGTGGCTGGCACATACAAGGCAGCCAACAAATTCTCCGGGGAATTATCCCTACTGGTCTCATCCATTTTCATCATATAACATTGCAATAGTGCATAATGGTGATATAAGCTCCTTTGGTGCAAATAGAGAGTTTTTAATTTCCCGGGGAATCAAAAGCTTTGTTGGCACAGATAGTGAGGTTATAGCCTATTTATTCAGGGAACTTCTCAAGGAGTTTGATCTCGAAACCACAATCAAAATACTTTCAAACAACTGTGATGACCCAAAAATAAAATATGAATACCGTGGAGCAGTTCTGGATGGCCCTTACACATTGATAATAGGCTATGATACAGGCGATGACCTTTACATGATATGCATGACCGATAAAACAAAGCTAAGGCCAGTAATAATAGGCACTGATCAAAATAATTATTACATAGCAAGTGAGGAGAACCAGATTAGGAATATGACTAAAAATGCCACGGTATGGCCCATGGAACCCGGTTCTTATTTTATAGCATCAATGAAAAATGGAATTATAAATTATGGTGTGAGGCATAAAGTAAAAGACTTTGTATTCTTTACAGACGATTTTGATATAGATGCGTCGGGCATAAAATATAACGAACTTGATGACTACATTTTAAAATCAAATAAAAACAATATAACTGTATCAAATATTTTGGGCCACAGATACATTGGAATTAAATTTCCAGCTGGAAATAAGCATTTAAAATTATATGGAAACCCCGGGAACTGCCTGATGAACCTCAACCACAATAATGATGTTGACGTTTATGGCAATGTGGCAGACGATTGCTGTGACACAATGACCGGTGGCTCTGTTAGAATTCATGGCAATGCAGGGGACGTCTTGGCCAGGCCTTCCAGAATGGCAGAATTTATGTTCTTGGCAATGTGGGAAACAGGTCAGGCATACAGATGCGGGCATATAAGGATTTTAAGCCTGAAATGGTAATAAATGGAGGTTTCGCGGATTATTTAGGAGAATATATGTCAGGCGGTTTAATATTATCCTTTGCCAACAATAATGCATATACAGGCAAATATATCGGTTCGGGCATGATTGGCGGTAAAATATTAATAAGAAAAAAAATAAAGAAAAGCTCTATTGGCATGCAGCCACCGGATTACGTGGTAAAAAATATGCTAAAAGCCCTATTAGGCAATTCATTAATAGACAGGAATTTTTATGACTCAATGAAAAATAAAAATATCATAGACATAGTTGAAAAGGCACCGGAGGAGGCAAAAAAATACGTTGAGAAACTCTTAAGCAAGCATGAAATACCAGAATATGAATACAGAAAACTAAATGCGGAGGAATTATCCGAAATAAAAAAATTGGTTCTGGATTTTGACAGTGTAATGGGAACTAACAATATTAAGTATTTAAACTCAGTGTTTACAGTAATTACACCACGTTACTGAATGGCATGGATTCATACGTTTTATAGAAAATATTTAATTTTTTTGAATATTTGTTCTTATAATAAAGGTTTTATATTAAAAATGTCGAAAAATTTGTCTTAAATTATATAACACTTAATATAATCACAAAATATGTTTATAGAAAGTTTTTTTTCTATGATACCAGATAGTACATCATGGCTAAACACAGGAAATAATGGATGGATGTTGACAGCCTCGACCCTCGTTGGGCTGATGAGCATTCCTGGATTAGCTCTGTACTATGCTGGATTGACCAAGAGAAAGTACATGGTTAACGCCATGATGATGGCCCTATATGCATTTGCTGCTGTTCTTGTTATCTGGGTACTTGCTGGATACAATTTTGGATTTGGAACGTCAAGCATTCTGGAAATACATGGGTATTATATTCTGGGAATACCGACTCCATCAATGTCCGGTACATTCATATCGGGGCAGGCCATTGTCGGTCCTCAGCGTCAGGCACTGAGTATACCGAATTCCACAATAATGTTCTTTCAGTTCGTTTTTGCGGCCATTACTCCAGTGCTATTAATGGGAGGCATTCTGGAAAGAATGAACTTTAAGGCATGGATGATTTTTGTGCCTGTCTGGTCGCTTTTAGTTTACAGTCCTGTTGCATACTGGCTTTTTGCTGGTGGATGGCTTAACCAGCTTGGTGCTGTGGATTTTTCGGGCGGTTATGTTATTCATGTGGATGCCGGTATAGGTGCCCTTGCAGCTGCGCTTGTTATAGGGCCAAGAATTAAGGAGGAAATGCATATGAAAGCCAATAATCTTGCCCTTGTCATGCTTGGGCTTGGATTAATATGGCTTGGGTGGGATGGCTTTAATGGCGGTGACCCATATGGAGCCACAATAGATGCGGGAATAGCCGTATTAAACACAAATGTGGCCACTGCGGTAAGCATGATAACCTGGATGTTCATGGATATGAAATTCTTTAAAAAACCCTCATTAATTGGCGCATCTGTAGGGGCCATATCCGGCCTGGTAGGCATCACCCCGGCAGCCGGATATGTAAACATCTACGGTGCCATAATTATTGGAATTGCAACAGGCATAGTTCCATGGATATTCCTGTATAAAATAGAACCCAAGTTTAAAGTTGATGACACCTTGGGCGTATTCTCATCCCATGCAGTTGCCGGAGTGCTTGGGGGATTGCTTACAGGAGTTCTTGCAGACCCGGTAGTAACACAGTACATAGATCCGGGTCTCACAGGTGCAATATACGGAAATGTACGTCAACTGGGAATCCAGGCTTTTGCAGCGGTTATTGTGATTGTCTATGTTTTCGCACTTACTTACGGTATCTTGAAACTCATTGGAGTTTTTGTGCCATTAAAGGAGACGACAGAGAAATTGAGGATAGGGGATATGGCAATTCATGGTGAAACGGGATTTGAAATGTCGTATCCACCTTCCAGTGCCGAGATAGAAAGGTTTACAAGAGAGGAAAAAGCCAAAAAATCTGAAAAGAAGAGTGATAATAAATAATTTAATGAAGAATTTTTTATAATTTTTTTTAGATTTCATTTAAAATATAGAATGATATAGCTAAATGATTTAAACAAGCATGTATTTGTTTGTATTGTGACATAAATGGAACACAACCTGAAAAATATTGATTACATTATAAAAGGGACAGAAACAAGGGACGGCGCCGGTGTACTGCTCAAGCGAATTTTTGGAGGCCCCAATACTGTTCAGTTAACAGACCCTTTTTTGCTTCTTGACCATTTCGGTTCAGACAGGGTGGAGGATTATATTGCAGGTTTTCCATGGCACCCGCACAGGGGAATAGAAACCATAACATATCTACTTTCAGGAAAAGTGGAACACAGTGACAGCACAGATCATAAGGGAACAATATATCCTGATGAACTGCAGTGGATGACGGCCGGCAGTGGCATATTCCATGAGGAGATGCCGAAGCCACTGGATGAAAAAAATCCCGAAGAACTCATGAAAGCATACGGAATGCCAGCACTTGTTTCTGGATTCCAGCTCTGGCTTAATCTGCCTGCTAAATATAAAATGGCAACTCCAACATACCGAAGCATAAAGGGCAGTGAGGTTCCAAAAATCTCAATGGATGGGATTACTGTCAAAATTATAGCTGGTGAATACAGTAAAATTTCAGGGATGTATGATTCCAGATATGGTATAGATCCTCTATATCTGGATATTTCAATGGATGAAGAGTCAGATTTTATTTACAAGGTAAAGGATGGATATACTTCAATGATATTCTCCATCACCGGTGAGGGAATATGCAGGGAACAGCAACTGGAGCCTGATACTGTAGCTATAATGTCAAAAAATGGGAGTTACATAAATGTGCACACAGGCAATTCAAAATACCGCTTCATACTTCTGTCAGGCAAACCGCTTAAGGAACCGGTAAAATGGTATGGCCCAATAGTGATGAATACAGATCAGCAGATACGTGAAGCCATAGCTGACCTTAACAATAATAATTTTGTCCGGGAAAAGAATCCGCTGATGGAATAAATTTTTATTCAAATAATATATCTATTTTTTTTTAGATAATAGTTATATATCTCCTGGCAATTAGATAACATGGAAAATGACAGTGACATTAATCAGTATATGATATCATTGAAATACCAGTTCAAATCCTATTTGCGTACAAAAAGATTTATTGGGTTGCTTCTTTTTACCACCATTATTTCAATAGGCATTACTGCACTTTTGCTCCATGATGAGTATAACATGTTGAAAGCCGGGACACCCCTTTTCTATTTTTACAACTATCTTTCTAATTTTTCTGTTGATCTTGTTGTAATCATTGGAGCATTCTTTGGTGGAGATATTATTTCTACAGATACAGGAACAAACGCTGCATATTATACGCTTGTCCAGCCTGTTAGACGATCAGTATTATTTCTGGGGAGATACACGGCTGCACTCATTTCCTCTTTCATTATAGTCCTGGTATACTTCATTGTTGGTGCAGGAAGCTCATTCTACCTTTACGGCAAGGTAACGCCTGTTGTATTTGAAGGCCTTGGTATACTTGTATTGTTCCTTGCGGCGGCAATTTCATTTTCAGCGCTATTTTCTGGAATATTCAAGGGGCAATCAAGTGGAATAATTGTTTCGGTTCTGTTGCTATTCCTGGGATTTCCCATAATAGACACATTTGTTGGCAGTATAGGAGGTTTAGATCCCGTATTTTCTCTTGATTTTGCCGGGGAGATTATGTACCTTATTTTTGATAATCCCTATCCAGCAGTTAAGGTTGTATCATCATCAGGTTTTCCACATAAAGTTGCAAGTACTTTTTATACATTTAGCCCCACTATAATGCAGGGTTTAGGTGTTATTACTGCATATATAGTAATATGCGGAGTAATTGCCATAATACTGTACGCAAGGAGGCAGATAGAGGGATAAACATGGAAATAACATTTAATAAAGTCACCAAGAAATATAGTAAATTCATGGCACTGGACGATGTTTCATTCAACTATAATGGCCATGGGGCAATAGGATATCTTGGCCCTAACGGTGCCGGGAAAACCACAACTCTGAAAGTAATGACAAATTTATTGCGCCCTTCAGAAGGAACTGCCGAATTAAACGGGATAGATGTAAACAGGCACCCTAAAAAGGCACTGCAAAATGTGGGTTCCATGATAGAAACTCCCGTTCCTTACCCTTTCCTTACCGTGAAAGAATCACTGGAATTCGTGGGCGAATTGAGAGGTGTTGACAGAAAAACTATCCATTCAAAAATAGATGAATTCTATGATGGACTCAAACTACCCCCATTGACATCAAAAATGGGGCAACTGTCCAAGGGGCAAAGGCAGAGGGCTGTATTTGCATCTGTATTAATTTCTGACCCAGACATAATTATATTGGATGAACCCACCAGCGGGCTTGATCCATTTGAGAGAAAAATATTCAGGGATTTTATACTGGAATTGAAAAAAACTAAACTGGTATTCCTTTCCTCACACATACTTTCTGAGGTTGCAGAAACATGTGATGATGTTGTTTTCATTAACCATGGTAAAATACTTAAACAGGGAAAAATAGGGGAGGTATCCCAGGAATTCAATACAAATGCGGTTTCCATAGAATTCCTCAGGCCGGTAGATGACAATATAATAAAAAATCTCCAGTCTATTGGAAATGGTTTAGTCAGGGCAGAGGGCAGAACAGCAGTGATAAAATTCTCAGGGAGTGAAGTAGACCGGGCAAAAATACTGGAAGATGCGGTTAAGCTTGCACCAATTATTTCATACACATCCTACGGATCAGATCTGGAATCAGCATACCTATCCATACTGGGTGAAAAAAAATCATCTTAGGGTGTAATCAGTGTTAAGGAAATTTTCTGTTAATTTCATGTTAGGAACTGTGGAATTCAGGGAATTCTATTTCCTCAGAATGTGACTGGTGTAAATGGCCACATGATAAAGCAATAATATACAGGCCTATGTAAGAGGTGATTTCCCAGATAATGCCCATGATTTCTGGAGTACTTAGGGGTAATCCATTTACTGTGCCTTTTCTTTAGTATATTCATCACTCTATAATTATAATGCAACTTTGCGCCTTCATTAACAATAATACAGTGGAATCACGACTTTATAAACTGAACAACTATATTACTTAATTGGCGGCAATATTATCCTGTAAAACTCTATACTTTATGAATCTCTCCCATGGCTTTTTTATTCAGCAACTTTGCCTTATTTATATGATTGCTGCAGAACTCCGAAAATATAACTATATATGGGCTTTATATTTATACCCTAATGCAATCCTGACACCCAGAAATAGAACTAGGGTAAATAATGAATATAATATAAAGTCGGTAAATAATTGGTCGTATTGAATAGAAGAAACAACGTTTACTAAAAGGAAATTAAGTACTATCAGAAAAATCAACTCATAAACCACTAATAATATAATTGCAATACTAAATATGAATACTATTTTTTTTAAGTTCATTTGCATCTTATTCCTCATGGTAAATTCATGGCGCTCGATTTCCGCCATAGGTAATATACATATATATCTACCCCCGCCATTGCGAACATAGATAATACCATGCCATACGATATTAATGGATTTTCCATTAAATTATATGGTGTAAAGAATGAGATCGTCATTATAATTAGCCAGGACAATGACGAAGTAACAAGAATTATTCTATATTTCATTGGCATCTTATTCTTCATTGTAAATCACCATTATACAAAGTTACAGGATATGACCCGTAATTTTTAAGATCATTTTGTGGTCCCTCTTTTTTTATTTAGTTTGGGTGCAAAATACATTCCATATATATCCACACCAACGGCACAAAATAAAGAAAACATTGCACCATAAACAAATAACGGATTTCCCATCAAATTGTATGGAGTAAGAAGTGAGCCCAACGATACAATCTCCTCCGGCAATATTAAGATTACACCGATTATTAGATATTTTCGCGGCATCTTATTTTTCATTGTAAATTACCATTATATAAAGTTAGGAGGGCACGATCCCTCTCTTTTTATTTAGTTTTGATACAACATACACAAAATATATACTTACACCAAGGATACACCATTGAATAAACATTAAAACATAAATAAATAATGGATTGAACATCAAACTATACGGTGTAAAGAATGTGATGGGGAATGCACTTATCACAGGCAAGATTAAAATAACAATAATTATTACATATTTATGTTTCATTGGCATCTTATTCTTCATTGTAAATCACCATTGTATAAAGTTATAGGGCATGATCCGTAATTTTCATAGTCATTTTGTTATCCCTCTTTTTTTATTTAGTTTTGATGCAACATACATTCCATATATATCCACACCAAGGGCGCACATCATAAAAAATATTGTACTAAACGATATTAATGGATTTACCCATAAATTATATGGTGTAAGAAGTGAGACCAACGACATTACTATCATGGGCAATGTTAAAATAACAATAACGATTCTATATTTCCACGGCATCTTATTTTTCATTGTAACTCACCATTGTATAAAGTTACAGGATATGACCCGCCACTTTTATACTCATATGGAACCTGATTATACGGTGAATTTATCCATGCATATGTAGGATTTGTATGCACAAAGAAAAACACACCATTTCCCCCACCCCACCAATCATATAGACCAATTACAGTTGCCCCTATAGCCAGTATCCCTGAAACCAAACCAGCAGTTGCAATAGCTGCTAGTGCAACTCCAGCGCTCACTACAGCAAATAATAATTCTGTCATATACTGGTTAAATGCAAGTGCTTCTCCTCCGTAACCATATGAAAGGATTGCCTGAAGATCTACATATACATTGGGATTATTGCCTGTTGCGTTCTTAGTATTATTGGTAGTATTGGTATTTAATACAGTTACATTATAGTTTCCTGATTTAGAATATAACGGTACCACTGTAAAATTATTATTCAATTCTGTACTGTTGATCTGTAATGATCTATGTTCTAATTTTCCATTAACATATACGTTTAAAAGTTCTCCAGTTACATTATTATTTCCTCTATATAATGTATAATTCATAATTATTGTGTTATTGCTTGTTGTATTGCTTCCATTTGTTGCAGGTGTTTCATTTCTAAATGTGCTTCTGTGGCTTACACTGCCTGTATCCTTTAAATTATATTCATGAACATAATGCCCTAATTTGGGTATATTTATATGATTATAATTATCACTATGGATTTCTGGGTTATAGTAAACCAATCCGACAAGGCCAGCACCTAACCTATTAGTAGCAAATGAAAATGCTATAATAGTTTTTCGATCCATAATGAAATTAATACATGAATATATATATAAATTTCGATAGTAATATTGATAAATAATTTATTGGAAAACTATTTGTATTATTTATTATGGGAAGAGATAACAATGACCTACACGGAATGTTGCAAGGAACACATATGGCAGATTATCGCTCCTGGAACTATGCCTGATCATGTTCATCTACTCATAAAATTGGAGCTCTACAAAAATTTATAATGCTTTACTAAATGTCAATGGTATAGTTCATCTATTAATAAAATCGGAGTTCTACACGACTGGGTATATCATATCAGGGAAACCGGAAGCCCACAACTTTAGTTGATGGAGGATATAACATAGCGTCAGATCATTATTAACAAATGGGGAAAATATGAAACTAACAAGATATTACATTAGAGGTGTGGGGGTAGGATTGATAATAGCATGGGTAACAGGCGCATTAGCTTATTGGAAAACCGGAAATTCTACAGGAAGCATTATTATAGAACTTACTGAACTTGAGTTTACCCTGAGCATCATTTTCCTTATGATATCAATTTTTATGAAAGACAAAACAAGGTGAGAATATGGAAACATGGAGAAAAAACATTTTAAAAAATCATTTGATTGAGGCACTTACAATATTAGAGCTGGTCCTGAGTGTGATATTCCTATCAATATCATACCTTACAGGGAACATATACTTTAAAGGAGTTGGAATCGGATTGGCAATCGCTTGGGTAACAGGTGCAATAGCCTATTTATTCAAAAGGAAAATAGTAAAGCCATGAGTAATGAAACAAATCCTAATACACTCCACAGTGTCATATCCTGAAATGAGTTCCCTAATATACATGTTGCTTCTCATATAATTTGCCTCCCTTTTCTCCATATGCCGTTGATGGTATTACCACGGGTCTGTCATCTACACATGATGACATATGCCTACTCTCATAATTATAATAATATACTGTTTGTTTCCATGTTAATCAATAAATTCTAATTAACTGGGAATTATATATTTCCCAAAAATTCTTCAAAATGTCCTTATAGAAAATACTGGAAACCGGCTTAATATGGCTAACCATCAACAATTGGTTAATATTCAATAGAACCAGCAAGAGTTAAAAATATATAATAAAGCTATATACTATTTTATGTATCTGAGGAGTTATCTGAATTCACATGAGGTCATGGAATTAATTGACCATATAGTACATTCAGATTTCGTGGAATCCATTAAAGATGGGACTCTAGAAGATGGTCAGTTCCGGTATTATCTTAGGCAGGACAATATATACCTGAAACACTATAAGGCTGCCGGAAGCATTATAGGAAAGTCTGCCAGTGACAGTAAAATCAGGGAACTGTATAATGATATAGGGGCCGAAGAACCAGAATTTCACAGGAACATGCTAAAACAATTTGGTGTACCTGAAGAAGAAATAAAGGAATATGAAATGAATTATACAACCTATTCTTATATAAACCACCTCATAAGATGGTCAAAGGATTCGTCAATTAATGGGATGCTATCAATGTTTCCATGCCAGTGGTCATATGGCTATATTGCCGAGGCAATTCCTGCACCATCCGAAAAATTCAAATTCTGGTTTGATTTTTATAGATCAAAAGATTACCGCTCCATAACCGACAGGTACCTTGAAATACTGGGGGGAGAGCCGTTAAACACATATCAGGAACAAATTATCTGGTTTGGTTTGCTATATGAATTTAATTACTGGCAAGATTGCTATATCAAAATAAAATAAATACTGGATTACCATTCCCATACAATGATTGACAATACACTGGATTACCTATACAATTTAAAGCGTGAAGGCATTAAAATGGATCTAAAGGCAACTATGGACTTTGCCAGCCATCTTGGTAATCCACAGAATAAATTCAAGGTTGTACACATAGCAGGAACGAACGGAAAAGGGTCCATAGCATCATTCATTTATAACATATTAAGGCAAAAATATAAAACTGGAATGTACACATCTCCACATCTCCTTGATTTTAATGAACGCATAATGCTTGGTTTAGACCCTATACCGGACAGTTATATCATTGATTTTGTAAAATCAAACCGTTATTATATAGAGGAACTGGCGGCTCAGTACAGAAATCCCACATTTTTTGAAGCCACAACTGTAATGGCCTTCAAATATTTTGCCGACAACAATGCAGATTATGCTGCCATAGAAGTGGGGCTGGGAGGAAGACTCGACTCTACCAATATAGTTGACCCGGAAGTAAGCATAATTGCGCAGATAGGATACGAACACTACCAGAGGCTAGGATGCTCACTAACTTCCATAGCCCATGAAAAGGGAGGAATCATAAAAAAGGGTAAGCCAGTTGTTTTGCTCGATAACAAACCTGAAGTCGTGGCAGAAATCAGGAAAATTGCTGATGTAAGAAATTCACGGCTTGTAAAGATTTCAGATTACTGTTCAGTTAAAAATTTGAAATACAGCCTTGATGGGATGGCTTTCACTCTGGAAACTCCTGTAGAAGAATACAATATAAAGACAACAAATCTGGGGCTTTTCCAGATAGGAAATATCAGCTCTGCAGTGGCATCCATGGAACTGCTTCCCCAGGGCAGCCCCGGAAAGAACATCATAGAAAAGGGCATCATGGAAAGCAGATGGCCATCCAGGTTTGAGGTCATAACCAGGAACCCCCTTGTTATAATGGATTCATCACACAACCCACCGGCCGCAAGTGCCCTGGTAGAAACCTTCAGGACTTTTGTTAAGGAGAAGCCTTTACTTCTTATAGGTATGCTGGACGACAAAGATTATTTTTCCTATATGTCCATAATGAGAAAAATTTCAGACACAGTTGTTTTAACAACACCAAATGAACCGGGCCGTTCTATTGATCCCCATGCCCTTGCTGCAGGCATAGGCAATATGTTTCCCCATGTCAGGGTAATAGAGGATCCAGTAGAGGCATACAATTATGCAGTTGCCAGTAGCCAGTGCATTCTTGTTACCGGTTCAATGTACCTTGTAGGACTGTTAAAAAAGTTTCTGAATTCGTCTGTCAGACCATTTAAATATTAATAACCTATCGGTAAAATAGTAGGTAACAAACCTGGTTAAAAAACCTATTTGTATATAGAATATATATGTTCTAATTACTGGTACCTATGGACAATCCTTTTATCAAATACAACAAATCAAACGATTATGTGATGGGCGATCTTAAGAAGCTCAGCAGTTCATATATACCCGATAATTTCCCTCACAGGGAAAAACAAATTGACGGAATTGCAAGGGTCATGAGCTCTATTGTTAACGGTGGAATATCATCAAATCTTCTTCTATACGGGAAATCAGGATCAGGTAAAACTTCATCCGTGTTATATGTTACCAGTATGCTGAAGGAAACACTTAATGGAAATATAAATATTATTTATATTAACTGCGAAATTTATGACTCACAGTATTCTATTCTGGTATACCTGACAAATGCCGTAAATTCTGGCGACCCACCAATTCCAATACTGGGGCTTCCTCAGGACAAGATATATTTTGAGCTTGTAAGACGGCTAAACAAATCCGCCCGTTATACAGTAATTATACTGGATGAAATAGATAAATTGATACAGAAGAGCGGCAGCGATGCACTCTATGTTCTCTTAAAAATAATGACAGAAAGCAATACATCAATGATAGGAATAACCAATGACGCATCATTTGTAACTGCCCTTGATGCAAGGGTCCAGAGCAGGCTGAATCAGGAGAGCATAATATTCCCGCCATATAATGCCATGGAACTCAGGGATATTCTGAATTTCAGGGTTTCAGGGATACTAAAGGACGGATTTATAACAGAAGCATCCATAAACCTCTGTGCAGCACTTGGTGCCCAGGAGCACGGTGATGCAAGGAAATCCATAGACCTGTTGAGAATAGCCACAGATTCTGCCCTGAAGGATGGTAAGGAACATGTATCCATAGAGGATGTATACCTAGCCCGTGACAGATTTGAAATGAACGTTCTGAAAGAATCAATTAAAACTCTCCCAATCCATTCCAAGATGGTCTTACTTAGCGCCTGCCTTACACAGGAAACTGATGCAGATCTCTCGGTTACAGGTGAAATATATGAAAATTACAGGAACATATGCAGCGAACTGGGATTCCAGCCTCTTACAATGAGGAGGATATCTGACCTGCTTTCAGATCTTGAGGATACAGGCCTTTTAACCACAAATACCAGATCTCTTGGAAGATATGGAAGAATGAAATTTATCAGGGTTATGGGTTCAATCCAGAATATAAAGGGCTATATCCTTGAGGATTCATCATTCGTAAATTTTCAGGGGTCCAAAATAGTCCGCCAGTCTAAATTAAGAACCAATTTTGATGCATATGTGGAAACATATAAGAATGGCGATTTTGATAGTAAATAGTTTTAAAAATATTTAATAATGCTTTTACAATCAGGGATTATGTTTAAAGTATATAAGCTGGCAAAGGAAAACAGAGAAACAATAGATACGCTCCTTGCCGATGATGTTCTGGGAAGGCAAACAATTACATATAAGGACGGTGCAAATTACGGTTACAGTTCATCATATATAGTTCTTATAGAAGGTTCAGAGGATATATTCAAAAATGTTGATTCCATAACACATGGAACACTTGAGGCCCTGAGCAAGTCTAAACAGCAGGAAGTATACAAACAACTAAAGGACGAGGAGAACAATTCCCAGAATGGCATGGGCTTCCTTTTTGGATAAATATGCTAATAATAACTGGTATGCCTGGATCAGGCAAGGATGAATTTGTGAAGGTTGCAAAATCAATGGGCTTTATAGATGCGCATATGGGAAATGCGGTCAAGAAAAATGCCCTGAAGAACAACATCAGCCTGGACGATAAGAGTGTTGGGACATATGCAACCGCAGAACGTAAAAAATATGGTATGGACATATGGGCCAAAAGAACTGCAGAATTAATTACAAATCCAGATATTACTATAGTGGACGGATTAAGAAACGAGGAAGAACTCGATTATTTCAAAAATAATTTCCATAATATTATTGTAATTGCGGTGTTTGCTAACGAAACTGACCGCCTTGAAAGAATTCTGGCAAGGGACAGGGAAGACGACTCACATGATTATTCCGGGATGCATCAGCGTGATAACCGTGAACTCTCATGGGGTATTGGAAAGGTAATTTCACTGGCAGATTATATGATAGTCAATGATTCAACCCTGGAAGAATACCATAAAAATGTAAATATTCTGCTTAAACATATTATCTCCCGGCATCCTGAAATAAATCTACAATCAGGACACTAATTTTTTTGTATATTCATAAAGAGCATCAAAGAATATCTGCCCTGTTCCCTTTTCATAATGATTTCCGTCATTCATCATCTGGAAATTGTAGTAAACCCGCTCAGGATGGGGCATTAAACCAATTACATTCCCGCCCCTGTTTGATAAAGCAGCTATATCCATGAGAGATCCGTTTGGATTCCACGGGTATGATGAATCAGTCCCATCATAATTCGTATACTGGAACAGCATCTGGTCATTATCTATTACAGAATCCAGTGTATTTTTGCTGTCAAATACTACTTTTCCCTCCATATGGGCAACCGGAACCTGAAATATCTTTCCATCAAAATATTTTCTGAAAATTCTGTTTTTGGAGGTATATTTAACATATGTATACCTGCATTCAAATTTGTTTGAATTGTTGATGGCGAGAACCATTGTCCTCTTTTTTTCCCTATCAAGATCAGGAAGCATTCCCAATTCGCTGAGAACCTGAAAACCATTGCAAACTCCAATCAATATTTTGCCTGAATCGATAAATTTGTCAAGGTCATGCATGTGGGGAGCAAGCCTGGATGCGAATATGGCACCTGCCCTAACATAGTCCCCGGCTGAAAATCCTCCCGGTATAAACAGCAAATCATAATCTTCCAGTTTCTTTTTTCCTATTTTCGTTATATGTAAAAATTCAGACGAAAAGCCCGATCTCCTGAGGGATAGAAAAGCTTCCTCCTCATTATTGGTGCCTTCCATCCTGAGAATGCCGGCCTTTAATTCATTACTTTGCACTCTTTCTCTCCTTTGATTTAACTCTCAATCCTGTATAACCGCATTTTCTGCATCTTTCTGCATTTATTGAATTTCGTGCATAACATCTCATACATATTTTGCGTGTTAATCTTCTTTCAATTGCTTCTGCGAACGGCATAAACTCACTTTATCCCTATCTTTTAAGAATATTTTAACTTTGTTGTAAATTTATAAAAGGAAACAATAAATAAAAATTATAAAAAATTATCTTTCTACCCTCATTTCTGATTGTGCGCCCCTGTCCTCTATGGGCTGGAATTTTGGTGCAAGTTTTTCGAGTATCTTGGGCAGTGCAGTATATTCCATCTCCTCATCCGGAAGCCTGTGGGGTTCAAACACTCCCATTCTCCTTATATAGTTGGCCATATCCAGAGCCTCTGTCCTGGCATGATCAAAAGCAACGTCCCTGAACATATCAACCGGGCCTGCAAGTTTTCCATCCTTCATGACAAAACCAAGAGCCATGACCCTTGGTGGCCCGTCAAATCTTGTCATCTGTGCATTGTTCATTCCAACAGGCATCATAGGCCCATTGAATGATCCCCTCATCCATCCAGATACCAGATATGAATTGGCAAAGGGTTCCAGTGCCTCCCCTGAGGCTGGCAATCCAGATTGTATCCTGACTATTCCTGCAGGATCATCCTTACCAACATATTCCCCGGCAATGAAGGAAAGCTTGTCAGTTGTTATTACTGCAACGTTCTCGTCAGGAAGTTTTGTATGCGTGTCTTTTGTATATACTCTTTTAATTACATACTTGCTCTTTGAACCTATAAATGCAAGGAGGTCATATGTATCTTCAGGAAGTGAAAGGTATATCTTTTTACCGTTGTATATGTCCCACACTTCAAATTTGAATCCCATATGCATATTCGGGTCAATTACCAGCCCCGGTGTATTGAAGGGGTCACCGAACATTTTATATATTGGATAATTGAATGCTCCAGGTTCGGTTTTGTCCATCATATATACTATGAAAGGTTCTGACTTACGGGGTGTTATTTCAAGTTCAGCAACACCTGGACCCATGCCCTTTATATTTCCAGAAAAAGCATCCTTTAGCAAATCCTGGCCTGCCCCATACAATCCTATCTTCTTTGCAACTTCGGTACCCGCTTTGAATGCATTCCATGCCAGTCCATGAATCTCTTCATTATCCGCTCCTCTGGTATGTACCATTGTAATCTGTATATCATCTCCTATATGTGATATGTGGAAATCTGATATCAATCCTCCCGAATTGTTTTTTACATAATTTTCTACCGCGTCTACTACGGGCTGATATACAACAGTATGTCCTGGCAGGCTTCCGATATCTGCCTTAATGTGTGAAATTGTTGTTTTCATAATATAGCTATATCAATAATAAGTATTAAATTTTATGTTATATTTGCGATTAAATTAGTGCAAATTCAGTATTTCTACACACTTATTCAATTTTACAAATCCACATGAATGAAACCATACAAATATTTAAATACTATAATTTTTGACAGGCAAGAGGATTTCTATAACCCGGTTCCCTACTAACATCAAAATCTATATAACTCTGAGAAATTAGCAATATGGGCAATTCTCAATTATTTGAACAGTTGCCCCAATTGTATGTTCATGGGTTTTTAGAAATTGCCAATAATAATTTTATACCTCCCTGATATGGTTTACTGTAAGTGCAACTGCAGCCTCTTTTATGATATGTGCTATATATCCATGGACGAATGTATTCCCAACCGTGCCAAAATACTGGTTTCCAATCCTGATGATATTGGCAAAATTATTCGGGATGAACTCCTGCCTGTAGCCCATTGCATTTTCCATTGCCCTGATACCGGATGACCTTGCTATTATAGCCGACATTGGGATAAATCCACCATTTTCCACGAACATGGAGTCGCCGGCAGCATAAACATCCGGATAATCTACAGACTGCAAAAGGGAATTCACAACAATTCTGGAATTCCTTGTTTTTATTTCCTGTTCTGTGGGAGGGATATTTCCAGTAAACCCACCGGCAAATATGGTAAGGTCTGAAGGATAAGACCCGGCTGCCGTGATCACATGGTTTTTTTGGACCTCCTCAACAGGATTTCCCAACTCTATATTCACACCCATTTCTGATAGTAATCTATAGCCCCATTCAGAGAATTTTTGTGGAAGGCCAGAAAGTATGGATTTCCCTGCTTCCAGTATGGTCACATTCACATTTTTGATTGCTCCGGCAAGTTCTACGCCTAAATAACCTCCACCTATTATCACTATGTTTTTCTTGCCCACCAGTTGTTTCCGTAGATTAATTGCATCCTCGGGATTTGAAAATCCCTGGACATATTTGCTTCCCCTTATGAAATCATATTTTTGCGAGTGGCCAGTCGCTATAATAATTCTCTCATAAAAGATATCCTTCCCGTTTATATCCACAGTTTTTTTATCAAAGTCAATTTTATTTACTTTTCCTGTATAATCAAGATTTCTGGGAATTTGCGAAAATTTCTGGTCTTTTCCCTGTATTATGTCAATGACTCTTGGAGCTATAGTCATGAATGGGCTTTGATCCACAAGCACTGCATTCCTGTTTCTAAGTTTTGCAGAAACTCCTGCAATGCCTCCACCCAGAATAATAATTTTGCCAGCCATAGATCCCATGCCGGTGATTCCTGTTTGTTTTATTAATTTTCGTAAATATACAATATAGTCCATCATCGATATTTTGCGAATGGCAGTATAATTTCCACGGCATAACCATTTTTAAAATTATCCGGGCAGCTAAGCTCAGATCTTCAGGGTGCAAATGAATTGCAAAGCATATACTGTTTCATGAAAAAGGGAATTCCAGATAAATTCACGGGAAAAACCATAAAAAAATGGAATGATGCCTATTTCTTCTATAGAGGATAGGCTGTAACCAGTAACAGGTTCTCATAAAACGGTCTAATCCATGAGGAGTGAAAGCGAAACAGGAGTGGGAATCTTCCATGCTTTAGCGGAAATGGGCATGCCGGAAGGCTTAGATGAATATTAAATATCAGGAAATAATTGCTTATAATGGATGAAAACGATTTGAATGAGCTAAAATACATTTTCTCGTACCTTGTGGATTCGTTTTCATATGAGGTAGAAAGGGACAAAAAGGCAAGGGAGATAGAAAATACTGCCAAAGAACTTGAAAATGAAAAAAAATCAATAGAATCACTGAAGAATGGAATAAGTGATAATATAAACACATTCATTAACGTTTATAATAATTTTAAACCCCATGGGGAAAAGATAATGGAATCGGTAGGATCAATAACAGACCAATTTTTTACAAAAAACTCCCAGGACACTCTTTCAAAAATCTCTGAACTGAAATCAGAAATGGAAAAATATGTGGAAAATGGAACCCAGGCAATGGAAAATTTCCTGTACTTAAATCCCTTTACCATTTTGAATTCCTACATTGAAGCATCATTGGATAAGGAGAAAATAGAAATAAAGCAATTCATACAATGTAGTTATGGAATAAGTTACACATTCATGCTTGACCCTAATAACAGCGAATTTATGAAAAATCCATTTTTCTCGTCCCTATATAGTGGAATTAAAATCCCACTGGAAATTGACAATGCACATAATATAGTTTATGAGAACATGGATAGCTATATACTTGCAAGCACCAGACTGGAAGCAAATAATCTGAAGTGCGTTTTCGACAAACCGGAATCAGAAAACTCCTTTGAGTTTACATACGGAATAGGTACGCCGAATATGGATATTTTGGCATTGGGCAGGGACAGTAAAAACAGAGTACTTGACAATCCTGATTTGAAGTCACATCTTGACCTGGAAATTCTGAAGGATGCCCTGAAAAAACTGTCAAGGGAAATCACCGGGCTGGCAGAAAAGGAGAAAAAACTTGTGTCATTACAAATTGACGGTGAAGAAATACTGAATACAATGGACTTTGAAAAGATATTTTACAGAATAATAGGATCGGATTATATCAAATCACTGGTAAAATCGTTGCCTGAATCAGAGGAAAAGCCGGGCTGTATTTCAAAGGAACTCATAAGGCACAGGATACACATAATAGGGAAAGATGAAGACTATATAATGTCAACTCTTTTTGGATGATTTTCTGAACAGATGGGTAAATTCTGGGTTATATAGATAGGATTTTTTATCTGAGTCATATGATATATTGCCGCCAACCATGATAAGTGCCTGCCTGTTTATCCTGTTTTCGAAGAGCGCATGTTCAAGATTCCCTATTGTTGTATCAATTATTTTCTCATCCGGCCAGGATACCCTGTAGGCTATGACAGCCCTGTCATCCCCGCTGTATCCGGCCCTTATGAGTTTATCACTTACAGCCTTAGCATTGGAAGCGCTTAGAAAAATTGCAAGTGCTGTTTTATGGGATGCAAGGAGTTCCAGGCTCTCATTTTCGAAGTGTTCAGTCCTCCTTGGTACTCTCGTAAGGATCACAGATTGTGTTGTCCCAGGTGATGTCAGTTCTATTCCCATGCTTGCAGCAGCTGCGAATACGGAACTGATGCCCGGTATGATTTCATATTTAATCCCATTTTTATTAAAAAATTCGATTTCATCGTTAATAGCACCATATATGGCAGGGTCCCCACTGTGCAGCCTGGTTATGTCTAGTCCCTCATCGGCATACTTTTTAACCAGTTCGTTTATCTGTTCAATATGGAGATTAGATGTCTTTATAACAACTTTCGCCTTGCTTTCCCGGAATGTTTCCGGGCTTACCAGTGAGTCAGCGTATATTATCACATCTGTGGAATCTATAATCCTTTTTGCCTTTACTGTCAGGAGTTCAGGGTTCCCAGGGCCTGCACCAACTATGTGTATCGTTTTATCACCACTATTGTCATATAATCCTTTATATCATCAATGCTATTATAAATTCTTTCTTTCTCTGTTGAAACATAGCTCATGATATAATATTCCATATTTTTGTTTTTTTCAATGATTTTTCTTATCACTTCCCGTGCCCGTATAGCCTTGAATATAACAATATTCGTGGATGAGAGTATTTGCTTTTCCATATAACTATAATCATTTACTGCCGGCAGCACCAGGAGTGTTTGATCCTTCGTGGCCAGTATTATCTTCATGGCTGCCGAAATTCCGTTCATGGAGCTTATCCCTGGTATAACATCAAATTCTATTTTGAGATAAGGCATTATATCAAGAAATGTACTGTAAAGCATTGGTTCACCCTCAACAGCATATACGGAATGCAGCCCTGACTTTTCTGCTTTCATTATCATCTCAGCGTATCTCCGGCTTAATATGGAAATTTTTTCACTCCCTATTGGAAATTCGAGGGGCTTCATATTACCACTCTTTACTCTAAGAGAATTCAAAATAGTTTCTGCAGAATTCAATGAGGTTTTGGGATAAAACACAACGTCTGCCGCCATGATAGCATTATAGCCTTTTAAGGTTACAAGTTCAGGGTCTCCAGGGCCAAGCCCCACAACCTTAAATAAACTCATCTAACTCCCCTCCAAGGAGACCACATGCGATAGCTTGGGGAGGAATTGGGTAGTGAACCTCAGTCCCTTGCCGTATTTTACCAACTTTACCTTCTTTATGTTAACCTCCATCTTCTTTTCACCATTCATTATTATTACATAATTTCCATAACTATGAACCCCAACAACGCCGTATCTGCTCTCCCCGAATTCCACTACATCACCGGGTTGTAAGGGGTATCTTCTCCTTCTTATTGATGGCCTGAATCCCTTTCTGTTTATTTGAAGGGAACGGTTATTTCTCCTTCTCTGTGTTACATTAAAAACCAGTGGATCTTGCCTGCGTGGTCCCTCCAGCAATCACAAATGCA
>NZ_KI542691.1:0-13472 GCF_000496155.1 Ferroplasma sp. Type II | reverse complement strand
ATTAATCAATGTAATATATAATAAAAAGTTGAAATCGTACACTATAAATAACGAAGAATTCGGAATTTTTTCAATTCGTGGGACTAGTATGAACCCTGCCCTTAGATCCGGCGACATTCTAATAACAAAGAAGGTTAGTAATATTAATGATATAAAAATTGGAGACATTATAACATTCAAAACATCAAACATATATTATCCTCTTAATGCAGCAGGTACAGTTTCACATAGGGTCATAGATTTTACCGATGATAAGATAATTACAAAGGGAGATAATATGAAGAAAAAGGATCCTATGAAAATTTTATACTCAGATATTCTGGGTGTTGCAATAGCAAAGATTTCACATACGGACAGGAAAACAACTAGGTTAGAAATGATAAAAAATGAGGATGAATTTGCACATGAAATGTTAGAATTTGTACCATTATTCCTCTCAAAACATAATAGCAGTATATTAATTAATTTATATTTAGCAATTATTTCAATAATAATCATGTCGATTATATTGGGCATTTAATTTGTATTGAGGCAATATTGGCGAGCTGATATTCATAAGTTCCCTATTTCTGTAGTCAAAAACTATCTTCTCTATGGGTGCAATATTTGAGTTAATGTCCCCCTGGCCTTATTATTAGTTATGCGGAGAATAAGATAACCAGCCATTCTTTCCACTTTTCTCAGGCATAGATAGCCAACTCTGTATAAAAAATTAACTCAGTTCGGAGATACTGAAATTGTCGAAAGATTTTTATGATTGCAGATACTTGACTGTTTATGATGTCTAGCTACGGAGTTTCAAATTCTCTCAGCAGCACTATTGGTAGCATATCATCCTGGTCTACTGCGGACTTGATGAAAAATATGCCAAAGGTTAAAATAAATGAGACTGGAAACAGAATATATATTGACTTTGGGAGGGAATCCCAGAGCTGGATATACGTTGACTCTGATGTCGAAATAGGACTATCAGATAGCCTAAGAATTTCATACATTGCTATAGAATTCAAGAAAAAACTCAGTCAAGAAGAACAAGAAGACCTCAGGGAAGCGATTGAAAATGAAAGAATTTAATACCACACTGCAAGAACACGATCCGTGTACAGTGGAGATTCCGGACTTCAAATTAAAAATCGTTATAGCGGTGCTTGATGCGCAGATTGCAGAAATAGGAAAAGGGCTGAATGTCTTCAATAACACTCTAAAAGTCGTTAGCCAAACTCATGATCCGGACATGGTGTACAACGGTGTGCCTTTAAATCAACTCTCAGAGGACAAGTTAGACAAAGTATCAAAGTTCAGGATCGATGCTCCAGCAAGAAGCAGATTTAAAGCTGAGACTGGGGAGGTAATAGACGTATATGCAGAGCCATTGATAGTTAAATACTCTGATACATACATAAATGCTTTAGGGCTCCCTCATTATAATATAACTACTATGTCAGGTGCGGTTCTTGTGCAAGAGCGTTAGTTTTGCTGATAACATATGGAACAGGCAGGTCATTTTGATCATATCTGTAAGTATATCTTTAGTGTATTAAAGGATCAGTAATTTGCATCAAACATTGTCGACGCTTTGAGGCAAGGCAAACTTATTATGTTAGATGTTCTTCTAAACGATGAAGCTTTTCTGAACTCTTGCGTTGATGTTTCTCCAAGTGAATACTATAACGAGAAATGGCGAAAAAAGAGGATTTTCAAGTAACAGTAAAACAACGGGATCTTTATTTTGAATTTGTTTTTTCAAAAACGTCGGATTGCCTGAAAATTGTTACTGCATATCCAAACAGGAGAGCGAAGGATTGAAGCTTCTACTACCCAGTGCCTTGCTAATCTTCAAGTACACACCTTTACTGTCGAACATCGAACTTTATCAGATAAAACCTGTTGAGGAGGACATCAGGGTTACCCAACTTTATAGCACACTCAAGAAGATTGCATAGTTTCCAGTAGTATTAGGCACTATGGCCCCTGTTTTCTCAAACAGTTTCTCTGTCAGTTGCTGTATCACAATCCCGTAAAATAAGGGAGAGAACATCATCGTAATGCCTAATGATTAGGGAATTTATGTAGTTAATCACTGCTCAATTCAAGTTTTTTAAGGGTTTTTTGTATTTCCGCATCCACATTTATTCTGGCAGTTTCCGGATTCTTTGCAATCATGGCAACACGGCTTTCAAACCTGTCTGCGTATTCAAAATAACCGAGCCTTTTTGCCATGGTAGATGAAAATTCCATAATCTCATCATGTGTAGGCATATTTTCATATGAAAGCCTGCCAGCCGATTGGCCAACATGCACATATCCCTTGGATTCTATGAAATCAGGATCGGCTCTCCTGTCCATTTTCTCATATTCATCATAGAACGGAAAATTAACATTTTTAACCATTGTATGCCTTATTACAGTCCTTGTATCAAGGGATGGGAGAAGATCCAGAGTTTTATTGAAATTCTCCCAGGCATTTCCAATTGCCGGATGAAGCACATCATTGAAAATTTCCTTAGTAGGCCCCGCAACAGTAACATACAGCTGAGTTGGCAATGGATTCAGGGTTTCCAGAACTTTCGGCATGGTTCCATTGGTAACGACAAATGTTGTTATCCCACGCCTCGTGGCTGCCTCTATAAGCTCACCAAGGCGGGTATATAAAGTAGGCTCGCCGGTCAGTGATATTGCCATATGCCTGGGATGGGATGCTTCCTCAAAAAGTTCTTTTTTGACCTTAGGATTCCCCTTAAACCCCGATATAAGCTTGAGATGGGCCTTTATGCTTTCCTCAAGAATAAACTCCGGGTCATCCTCCTCATTTATATGCATGGAATCAAATCCCTGAAACCTCCAGCAGAAATCACAGTTTTCAGAGCACTGGTTAAGTGCAGGGGTCATCTGTATGCACTGGTGTGATTTTATGCCGTAAAATGTATTTTTATAACATGGTGCCTTGCCAAGCAATTCACTTTTTGTCCAGTGGCAAACCTTAACCGCGGAATGGCTGCCCACAAGCCCGTAATGCTGCTTTTTGTAGACTGCCTCGTAATTATTGATCATTAAAAACAAATTTAAAATGCATATATAAACCCTTTGAAGCCTGAACCTCGAAAAAACCACGTGTTCAGGAAGCAATAATCCATCGTTCCCCAATAAACAATAACAGTTTTATAATTTGAAAATATCTATAATTATGGGAAAACTTGACAATAAAATAGCATTAATTACAGGATCTTCAAGGGGATTGGGCAGGGCCATAGCCATGAAATTTGCCTCAGAAGGAGCCAGAATAGCCATTAATTATAATAAGGACCGGAAATCGGCCGAGGAATTAAAAAACCTGCTCCACGGTTCTGAAGTATTCCAGGCTGATATTTCTGACCATGAATCTGTGAAGAATATGATAAATGAAATACATAAAAAAATGGGGGCTATCGACATTTTAGTCAACAATGCTGGAATTCTAAGTACCATCTCATGGGACGAATTTGACGATGCAAAGATAAAAAGAATATTCGACATAAATGTTATGGGGTCTATATACACAACCAGGGAATGCATGGATGACCTTAAGAAACAGCATGGAATAATAATAAACATGGCATCAAATGCTGGAGTTGGCACTGCCGCAAAGGGAACAACATTCTATTCCATGACAAAGGCTGCAATAGCAATGTTGACCAAGAGGCTTGCCTTTGACCTTATGGACTGGCATGTGAGAGTCAACGCCATCGCACCTGGATGGATAGAATCGGATATGACTATAGGAGGAAAAAGTGATGAGGAAGTGAACAAACTGAGAGAGTCATTTAAGTCAAGAACAGAGCTAAATATGACAGGAAAGCCTGAAAACATAGCAGATGCCGCAATGTTTCTCGCATCATCAGATTCAGAATACATGGATGGCCAGGTTCTCGTGGTAGATGGAGGAAGAATAGATAACCTGACGCACGGGCTTTAATTAAACCAGATATCCCAGTATAAACCCGATAGTCGGAGACAGCACCCATGTAAGTATTATTATAAGAAAGGGTCGCATGTAAATTGCCTTGTATTTATAGGATATTCCCACACCGAACACACTTGATGTGAGTGTCTGGGTGTTAGATAATGGCACTGCAAAAAATGTTGCTATTTCAACCAGGAGGGAGGAAACTAACCAGGGAAACAAGTGCATTGGAATACCGCATGGAGTACATTTCTTCTCCCACTCTTTTTATGACCCCACTGCTAAGAAAGAATGACCCGGCAAATATTGCAACTGTCATTACTATTATTGTTACCAGGTGAAATCCCTCAACGTTTGCTATAAATCCAAGAGTATTAGCGCCAAGGGTGAATGCTGTCAGGAATGAGGAAATCACAATAAGGAATTTTAGCCATCTGGCCACATTCCAGACATTTTTGAAATTTCTGTGAAAAAATCCCCTCTCTGTTAAATATGAAGCAATCACGGATATTACAGGTGCTATAACCCAGAATGCTACCATAAGCATTACGAATCTATAATCTATGGAATAGCCTATACGAATATCAATTCCCAGGGCAGTGCCTGCAAGAGCCATTGTAAGTGACAGTGGCGCTCTGCCTATGTTTGCAAAGAGGAATATGAGGAAGGAAATCAGGAATGCATATGTTATATAGAAATATGAGTGTGGAACAAGTGAAAGTGCAGCACCGTGCAGGAACCGCCCCTCCAGGATGAGCCCCAGGAAAAACCCCGTAGATCCAATTAATACACCTGCATATCTTCCAACTATCCTCGATCCTATTAGAGTTCCAACGGCGGCAGAAAGGTTATTTCCTGACACAAGAAGTGTGAGCAGAAAGGTAAGCACCAGTGAAAATATGAATAAAATCAACTTGTCACCGCAAGCATTATTGTGAATACCAGATCTGAAATGTCTTCGCAGTCATCTAAAAGGTCATCAAGTTTGTGTGCCAGTGTATTGAGGTGTTCAAATACAAGATAGGATATTTTGGTGGAATTCAGGTACGTAAAATCAATTATATTATCCTTTATTTCATCTACCTGCTCTTCTATGGCTTCTATATTTTTTCTGTCCTCCTTCATTTTTGAAAGGTCATTTTCGTTGAGTATGCTATGGACAAAATCCAGCGATTTTTTATTTGCCTCGAGGATTGTTATAAAACTGTTATAGGCATGGTCTCTTACATTTTTTTCTTCTTCTGTCATTTTATAATGAATATTGAACCTGTTTATCTCCCTGCTTGTAAAATATGTTTTATCCAGTATATCGTCGCATTTCTCTATGAGGTCCAGAAGGTTGTCCATGAGGCTAGAGCTTATAGCTCCACTGGTCACCTCATGCCTGAAATCTATATCCATTTCATCTCCTTTCTTTTCAATAGACCTTACTATTTCATTGTATTTTTCAACGTCGGAGGGTGCGTTTTTGAGCATGAGTATAAGATTTGAAGAACTTTCAATTCCCATTAAAGGGTATACAGAAAGGCGGGATAACAGATTTTTTTCCCCAACCACTAAAATTCTCTTCAAAAAATTATAATTAACCATGGCAATGTATAAAAGATTGGTATAAATACTTTAAAGTTTCATGCCCTTGAAAGCATGCTCAATGAGGAAATTTCCTTATCATTCTCTATTCCCCATTTCTTGACTTTGTCTATATCCACACCATTTTTCCTTGCTATTTTCTCTACAACTTTCAGCATTAATTCCCCGCCGACGCTGAGTATAGTTCCGGTTCCGGCCCTGACAAGCATGTTTCCATTGGTATCTCTGAATCCGTCCCTTGCAGCCATCTTTGCAAGGTGCCTGTATGATGCATAATAAACTCCCAGTTGTGTTGGGTTAAGCATTGAATTCAGGCTTCTGGATTTAATTCTCCCAAGGGGGACATTTACCAGTGGAGTAACAGTAAATTCGAATGGCCTTCCATCAACGTACGAATGGCTCAGCTGGTTAATCATAGCTATTGAATCCCAGTTGTCCTCATCAGTTTCTTGCTGCTGGCCCACCTGTATGGTAAATGCGGATCTCCAGTAATACCTTGTTTCATTGTATACCCCTTCCCATACTATATCACGGAATGAGCCATCTGGGCCTATCCTCAGGGGCATGGTCTTATTGGGCATATGTTTTAATGCAAGTGAATCGCTTCCAGTTTCTACACCAGTCTGTATGCCAATCCAGTTGTTCGGCCCTGCCTTAAGTATTTCACTTAGGCGCTTTATGAGATCTGGAAAAGCAGCCGGGATAGAAATTCTCCCATGGGTGGGGTTTGAACCAGTTACTCCCTTTATGGACATAACGGTTTTCATAAGATTTACCAATTCATCCTGATTAGGGGTAAACATTTTCTCATGTTTATATTCAAATATTTCATCGGAGTGCAGCCATGCATGGTCATTGCCCCCTCTGACATTTACCTCTATTTCCCTCTTAATCCTGTCCAGAGGATAATATCTTAGGGGCCTTAATGTAACTTCACAGAAATCGCAGCCAACTCCGCACCCCCGCATCACCTCTGTCATGCCCTTTGTGGCAGGATTGACAATTTCAGGAATGTCCTCTAATGATGGATAAGCACGTATTCCTGTGCCTCTGCCGACAAACAGGTCATCGTTTTTAACAACCCTCCTGAAATGGTCATCGTATGTCATGTATCCCCTGGTAAACATATTTTTGTCTATATCATCACTTGCTATACCCCTGAATAGCTCTGATATTATATCATCCATTTCACCGGACACAACATAATCAAAATTATACTTGTCTATCTCATCTCTGAGGACAGTGAATTCCCATACTCCAGGACCACCTATGACAAGTTTTGCTTTTTTCCCCTTCCTGACCTGGTTTATCCTTTCCATGAGTATGTCCCATTCCCTTCTGACCCATGAGTCCAGTTCACCACCGAAAAGGGCAGCGTATGACATTGTGGTCGGGCCAATACCCAGTGGGTCCATTGTAGAAACTCCTATGATTTCAGTGTCATCTGTGATAAAATTTGAAAGATAATCCATGTGTGCCACAGCAACATCTTTTTTTGGATTGTCTCTAAGCAGTCCTGCCTCGATCTTTCTTATGGCATATGGTGCGTTTTTTGCCTCACCGTTTGGCAAAGCCTCAGGCGATGGACCCCTTAGAAACCTGTATACTCTTCCGGGTACCTTCCTTCCCGGTGCACATGGCAAAAAATCCAGCAACGGGAAATTTCTATAGTCATAACTTAAGGTAGAATCCGAAATTAAAACGTACTTTGTCATATGAGAAGTCTTATAGAATTCTTGTTTATAAATATTACCATGAATGTCAGCCCACATATAAAGCCATAGCATGAAATCTCAATAAAAATTAGGTTTTCAGTGATAATATAAACACAGGTAAATATTAAACTCTAACTCCCGTTATTTTGCATAATAGGTATTTCAAGAGCCTTAATTATTTCCCCAGATTTTTTCGGTATTTCAGATATCTTCCATTCCTCACCGATCTTGAGCATGTTCACACGCTGAAGATGTTCTATTACATCTTCCGGAGAGTATTTCTTGAGCAGGTCATGCTTTCTCAGCAGGTTATAGATCCTGTAATGCATTATCAGTGATAGGAAATTTACAAACGTCCATCCCTGCATCTGGTAATCATCCCTCATGTATGTCCTGTCACCGTGTATTGTATTCTTGAATGTGTCATATGACTGCTCTATATCCACACGTGATTTCAGCATATCATAAACGATCTCGCCGGAGACTTTCAGGTTTGTCATGACAGATATGGTTCCCATTCTCTTATTGATCTTTATGAATCCTGAAGAGTTGGAATGCCTTTTCAGGTAGTCCTTCTCCTCTGCCTTAAGGAAATCATTCCTGAATGTGTATAATGTCCTGCCATTACTTTCATATTTTGAATAGAATATGGGATGATCCTGGAACATGAAGTGTTTCTCCCCTTTCATGGAATAATCTATAAGCCTTGAGTTCCTCCTTAATGGTATTATGAAGAATATTTTCATGGCATCAAGAGCCTGGACATTCTTCAGGGAATAGAAGCCGGTATCAGCCACTAAGACTATATTCTTCGATCCGGTTTCTTCCATTGTTATCTTCAGTGACATCACACTGTTTATTGATCCTGGAAGTATCCTGAAATATACCGGTGCATCATGCTCCAGTGAGAACAGGAAGAGCAACTGTACCTGGGGGAGGTACTCCTCCATGCTGTTATGCCCAAGTGTGGCGGATATTACGCCCTCACTCATTGAGAGCACATGTGTCAGGTCCACTGCAAGGTATCTCTCATCCCTCATGAATGATTTCATAAAGTCTGTCACTGACTTCCTGTCGGTGCCTATATTCCTCAGCATGTCACCTAAGACATCTGGTGAGACATGCACATCCTTTACTGTTTCAGACAAGAATGATGTCCTGTAATAGAAATCAACGTTTTTCATTGGAGATACATTGATAAGGCGCATGCATGCGAATATGAATATCTCCTTCCATTCAGGAAAATGGTTTTTAAGGGATGCAACCAAATCACCGGATATATGCTGTAAGAGGAATGAAGAACCGTATTCCTTGACAGATATGTGTTCATAGCGTTTCATTACCCTCTTTGTCTTGGGTTCAATGATGCCATCAGGTGTTATTCTGCCAAGGTATTCACCTGTCTTCATCTGTGCCCTCTTCATTTCAGGGTTCCATTTGCTTGAGACCCTGTAGAGATAGTACCGGTCATCCCTCTTCATAACAAGCGTTCCTTTCTTCTTGAATTTCAGTACCCAGTCCGGATGTGTCATATTATGTATATACATAATATGTAGGTATATAAATATTCGTATTTGATCCCTTAAAACAAAGAAATTCTCAAAACATATTATGCATAATTGCCAGAGTTAGAGATTAAAGCACTAAAGAGAATGCAAATGCGGAGTAAAACTTTCCATCATATTTAAAGCAATCTTTTTGAATCCCATCCAGAGAGAATCCGTTCTTTATTAGAACAGATATTGACGGTATATTCTCAGTAAGGGCCGCTGTATAAAGACTGTGCAATTTAAGCGTCTTTCTGGCAAATTCTATTACAAGGCCCAGTGCCTCACCGGCTATTCCCCTATTCCTGAAGCTTTTTCCTGTCCAGTATCCCACATGCGATCTTGAATTATCATAGTCTATGTCTGACAACCCGATAATCCCCACAAAATGGTTTTCATAGAAAATAAAAAAATCCATGGCAAATATCTCATTCCCTGCTTCCCTATTCCTTTCTATGAATGCTACAGCGTCCTCTTCTGTATAGGGATACTGAAATCCATGGTTCATGAGATTGAAGCCTAAATCAGGGTCACTGGCGCACTGTGTAAATTCATCTAAGCGCTCTCTGGGAAAATTTGTCGTAATAACTATTTTTTTGGATTCAATAGTATAGTTTTGCAATTATGCGCCGATCGTAATGATAAATATATATTTAGTGGAACCATCATATATGGTATATGGAAGAATGTGGAATTGATGAAGCCGGCAGGGGCCCATTAATAGGGCCAATGGTAATGGCAATATTATGCGGTAATAAAAAAGAACTGGAAGATGTTGGAGTTGCCGACTCAAAGAAATTGTCCCCACAAAGGCGAGAACAGTTATTTGTAGACCTCCAGGCCTTTAACCATAGCTTTGTAGTAATAAATCCATCAGAAATAGATGAATACGTTGAACATAAAAAACTGAACGATCTGGAGGAGAAATATGCATCAAAGCTGGCATTATGGGCTCCAGTTGAAGCTATCATATATGTGGATAGCTTTGATGTAAATGAATCCCGGCTGCAGTCAAAATTATCCATGAATTCTGGCAGAAAAATTATATGCAGGCACAAGGCTGATGAGATATATCCTGCTGTATCTGCTGCCTCAATAGTTGCCAAGGTTATAAGAGACCGTGAAATAGAGAAGCTACATGAAAAATACGGTGATTTTGGATCCGGATACCCATCAGACCCAAGAACCATAAATTTTGTTAAAAACTCTATTCAAAATAAAATAGATATTGATAAAATTGTCCGGCATCAGTGGAAAACCTATAAAAGTATGTTAAATAGAAAACTGACATACTAAAAAATAATAAATAAGTTATTCTATTGTGGAAAGATGAATGTTACTGCAGTTATTCCCACAATCAACGAGGAAGGAACCATTGGGTCGGTAATCGACGGCCTTTTAAAATCGGTTGAAGGAATAGAAATTATAGTGGTTGATACAGATTCTACCGACAGGACAAAGGAAATAGCAGCAGCAAAGGGTGCCATTGTGATAAATGAGAGCAAGAGGGGTTATGGAACTGCATATAAAACCGGATTGAAGCGCGCAAAGGGAGACCTTATTGTATGCATGGACGGCGACAATACATATCCTACAGACATAGTCAAGCCCTTACTGGAAATTATCTGGATGGATGAGGTCAACTTTATTTCATGTGACCGAATGACTCTCAGGACACAGCATAATTACACATCCCTGCATTACATAGGAAACAGCATTTTAAACTTCACCATGCGATTGCTTTTCAAGATAACTCTCAACGATTCCCAGAGCGGCATGTGGATTTTTTACCGCGAATTTTATGAGAAAATGAAAAATCTCAGCAATGGAATGTCATTTTCGGAGGATATTAAAATTGATGCAGTAAGGCTCGGCAAGTTAATAGAAGTTCCCATAAAATATGGAATAAGAATAAGCAAACCCAAGCTAAAAACCTGGAATGATGGATTTATGAACCTTTTCCATCTGTTCATAAAGAGGATTCAGGAATGAGACTTTACAATTTTTTTGGAATACTGAATATCGGGAGGTTTTGCATATAATATTATAAGCAGGCCGGAGAGGACAATAATGGCAGAGAGTATGAAATCGAATGAATAGCTTATATCATATGCCACAAATCCAGACAATGCGGCACCCATTATCTGCCCGACTCCATTAAGTGAGTTATAATACCCTATTACTTTCCCTCTTATGAGTGATGTGGCCATATTTGAAATACTGGTAATTTCGCTTATCCCTATGAAACTCCATATGGCCCCAAAGACGCCGTACATGATTATGAAGAATAGAAGATAGCCCACAGTATCAAAAACAAAAAATGAAAGCACACCCGTTACAAGGAAGAGGGCAACCCTGATTGAGGTAGAAATTACAAGCATCCTGTTTGAACCTATATAGTTGATATACCTGCCTGCCGGTATAAAGGTTGCAGCAGAGAACAGACTATTTAGCAGAAACATTATGTATATGTCATTTTCATTTGCATTCATTTTTTTAATGACAAATACTGGATAAGGTATGAAAAATAACTGAAAGCCCATCATGAGAATCATGGTTGTGAATAGGTATAGTTTTAAATGATCCGGTATCTTAATCTTATTTTCTTTTCCCGGTATATGGACAAGATGTGTTGGGAAATAGCGTACCCGCTCGATGACATGCAGTGCGAATAAATATCCTATTTTACCCCTGCTTATCTCACTTTTTGGCTCCTTAAGCACAATTATTGATATTATTCCGGCAATCAGGTAAAACCATGCCGCTATAACGTAGAGGTAGGGAATCAACTGGGGCCCCTCATTCTTAAAGAACGTCAAAATAAGGACTCCCACGCCAAGCCCAATAACAGTTCCAATTGCACTATAACTGTTGAATTTGCCCATGACCTTAGGCCATGCTGATTTTTCAGAGTTTTCCAGTATTAACAGAGTGGAAACAGGCACACTGGACATTGCAAGTACCTGGAAAAGGACAAGCATAAAGACATAGGATGGCATTGTGTGGACAATCAATACCAGCAGAAGGGATAAAAAGGAACCTACAAATCCTATAACTATGAATATCTTTCTCTTCTTAATTTTATCAGAAAGGTTTCCCCAGAAAATGAGGGCCGGCACGGATGCAAGAGAGGCAAGTGCAGAAACCAGGCCAACATATTCAACATTGCTTTTAAGATAAAATACTATAAAAAGCGGAATCAATGGAGTCGTAAGTCCAGCAGCAAGATTGGAAAATACATATCCTATAAACCATCGATTGTCCATAAAACCACTTTATGGAGTGTAATTAAAGCGGTGTATATCTTTTTTGTCATGCTGTGTCATCTCAAAGCTAACAGGGTCTCTGTATTTAGCAAACTGGCTACCGAATTGCCAGAGCCAGTAAATTTCTTTAGGCGTTGTAAAAAATTCATGCAAATTTCTGTAATATGGCTTCTATGAGCCCTGAATTCTTTCGTCTCTGATAGGCATTTTAAACCTCCAGGATTGGATAATAATTTATAATTTTGAGTTACTGTTAACCGTAGAGCAGTCCCAGGCACTGGCAAACAATTAATTTAGGAATATTTTGATTTGTCCTTATAATATAGGATTCCCGAAAATATCCCTACAATAGTTGTGGGAATAGCCAGAACATAAGCTGCAATTATTAAAGGATAATCATTAGGAGGGGTAACTGCTAGAAAATTAGAACCACTTATATGCTTAAGGCTTTGGTTATGATATAACGTTACTGTTGAATTATACCTTATCATATAATACCCCGCACTTAATTTTATTTCAATTTGATTTTCAATATTTCTTCCAAAAATTTTATTAGCCGTTGTGTCGTTGTAATGCAGATTAATAGAATAAATAGACACATAAGTTTCAACGGAATAATTGTGCCCGCCTGATGTTGCCTGTTGATCAGGAACAAGTTTAAGTTCTCCTCCATATGTTCTGAAGACAGCCGAAGAATAATAACCCTGGCTTATATAATGCGTGGTATTATTGTATGTTTCTGTTATATTATTTTTAGTATTCAATATGAAAGAATTACCGTAATGATTTGCTGCGGGGATTGAGAAAATGATGATAGACAGCAATATTGCCAAAATGATAAAAATTCTTGCCAATTGCTTATAATTCACCTGACCACCTTCATATCCCTATAATTGGCAATTAACATGGCTAGAACTAGGAAAATTATTGAAAGTAAAAATTCTATTATAATGGCCTGGATAGCAATATGATTAAATCCAAAACTCAAATAGGCATTCATTGAATAAAATAAATGATATATTATTGTGTTTTCCGGCCTGATGTAGGCAAATGGGATTAGCAAATAAAAAAATACTATAATAAAGGCACTGGGTATAAGGGAATTTTTTGTGGAAACGGCCAGTAAAAAACCAATGCTTATAAAAAATATTAAATTCACACAAGTAAACAACAATAAACGATCTATTATATACCACTGAATTGAGAGAAAATCAATGTATGAAATTAAAAAATAAGATATACACAACAGGAATAGAGGATACATAACAAACATGGTGAAATATGATAGCACTATGTGATTTTTCTTATAGCCCATTGAATATATAACCATAAATTTATTTTTTATTATAGCTGATGAAAATAAAAAAATTTCATAAGAAGATACAACAATTATTAGAATGTAAAATACAGTAAA
>NZ_KI542690.1:2388-3462 GCF_000496155.1 Ferroplasma sp. Type II | reverse complement strand
TTATTCCATCCACTATTGCCATGTTGAGCATATTTTCCGAATAATCTGTCATTACCACATACGTTTTCTTCAGATGCTTTATAAGATATGTTAACTCACCTTTCCCACAGGCAACATCTAGAATTGTTTCTGGCTCTGAAATTTCCATTACATTGCTAATAAGCCTTGTTCTCCATTTTATATCCTGAAAAAATGATATCAATGCATTGGCTCTGTCATATGATTTTGGGATTTTATTATATATATCCCGTAAATTTCCATCATCTGCAATAAAACTGTTTTTAGTCAATTAGACTTTCCTCCCCCATATCTTAGCATACTCATAATCTATATTTTAGTTTTGGGAATGCTACTAAATGAAATGTGTTTACAGGCTTGAAATGTTTTAAATTGTTCCAAGATTAAATGGTTTTCCATTATTGACTATAGTCTCAGGCAACTGAGTTTTATATTTTGTCAAGAATTCTATGTTTACTTTCTCATCCCTGAAAATGTCAGGCAGCAACACATAGATACTATTCACTATGGGATACCATCTGCCACAGGAATCACATAGCAAAACACCGTCAATAATATCCTTGTAATAATTTTCTTCTATCGTTGTATTATATGTTTCTTTTCCTGATTTTTCCATGACTGGCCTTACTTCATAAGAGGAGATATCACTTCGTGAAATTGTTGTTAAAGAAAAAGAGGTGTTTTTGCACATGGGACATGCTATTAACTCAATTAAATTATATTCCATTTAACCACTAAGCATCTTAACCATAAATCCGTATATATGTTTTAGCACCTTGACAAAAATAAAAATATAAAAATATTATAAATTGTAATGTCTATAGACATCCTTTACACAATGATACAGGATGGATTTTTTGCTTATCCATCTGTAATTAAGGCGGTGCCTGTAGATGGCCGTATATTGCTCCATAACCCAGAAATAGCGCTATAAATGCGGTAATAGCCAGAAGTATGAATGCAATATAATAAAGATACTTTCTGTTATCTTCCGGTTTAATANATAAAACGGTCGAATATACTGCAGATATCCCACTCATAACATATAATGCCATG
>NZ_KI542690.1:0-953 GCF_000496155.1 Ferroplasma sp. Type II | reverse complement strand
TTTCAGACACTGTAATTCCTGCATTTATAGTAATAAAAACCCATATAGGCCTTTATGCCTCAATGTTTTTTCTGGCATTTAATTTCTTTATTATATATACATTGTTCAATACAATAGGCACAGCTATAACAAGGAATATCTATTCCATGGCAAGGGACGGATACTTGCCATCCACATTTTCAAAATTGAATAAACACAGCGCTCCTCAAAATGCCCTTTTTCTCCTGCTCGGGATTTTCATATCTGTTGGAATAATATCCACATATATGTTCTATGGTTCCTTCAATGTAGGGGGATTCCTGTACCAGTTTATATTTTATGCAACTATAAGCACCCTTTCGACTCTCATAATACATATAATAATAAATTCTGGCCTTACTAAAGTTCACAAAAATTTCACCTTCGACATATTGGTTCCATCTATTTCTACAGTTATAATTCTTATAGCCATCTACTATGCAATATCTGGACTGTCATTTCCATTTACTTACGCACTTATAGTAATGGGGCTTTACATAATTTTTGCAGTAGTCATGGATATAATTTTTAGTGGCAAAAAGAAAAACGTTGATTACAGGAGTCAATAATAGGATTCTGCAACTTCATGCTTAAGTATTTGATAAGAGTACAATATTTCTTTTATTTTTTAGCATCATTAGGAAGATAAAGTGCAGAATCTCAGGAATTCCCAGGAACACATGAATGATTTTACACACAGGATATCCGGAGGTTTTGTGTCTTATCATGATCTCAATATGTCAATAAACATCCAGAATGCCGGATGGATAAAATTAGAGAGCGAAACTCTCAAATGTAAACCTGTGAATATTGGAACTCTACTATAGATGGCAACTCCCACCGTTGAGATGGAAAACTCACTTTTTTAGTCAACAGAGGATATCACGTTAAACATTGAATGTACAAAAAAACTGTGCAATACCAAAAAGGCAAAC
>NZ_KI542689.1:3135-10492 GCF_000496155.1 Ferroplasma sp. Type II | reverse complement strand
TTACTGACATACTCTCCTCAGCTAAAGCTTTGGAGGTTCTAAGGTCTCCGTCGTTCCTGGAGGCGCCTCTCTGTGGATATCAGTGTTCCCCTTGCGTGCATCCCTGTCTACACGCAATTGATCTATGCCTTCCACAAATTCAGGACGCAATGCTATGTTGAACGAAGCATTGGCATCAGCATGATCAACGTGCCCGCAATGGCACTTAAAACTCTTTCCTGAACGGTTGCCTATCTGTCCACATATTGAACACTCCTTTGAAGTGTGGTATGGATCGACATAGACAACAGGTACTCCAAGTAGCCTGGCCTTGTATTCTATCATCTGCTCAAGCTGATAGAATGACCAGCTATTCAGGGAATACCTGAAATTTCTGCCTGTTTTTGCATTTCTTATTCCATGCAGATATTCAAGCTTGATTCCCATTTCATTCTTTTTAGCTTCATGCACTATCTTCTTTGACACATTATGGTTTATGTCTTTCACAATCCTATTTTCCCTGTTCTTTGTTTCCTTTATCTTCCTGTTTTTACCGTTCTTCTGCAGATTCTTCCTCATGTTTTTGTATTTTTTGTGGGTGTGGTATGCTTTTTTTCCGAGCTTCAGTACCTTTCCATTCTGTGGATTTGCAACAACTGCAATGTGTCCTGTTGTATTGCGGTCAACACCGAGATATCCTTTTGGTTGTATCAATGCACACTCTGGAACAGTCACTGAAATGTATGCAAATTCACTGTCCAATTCTATTTGATTGATATTCTCAAAATCATTCCTGAATTGGTATTCCAGTTCAAGCTTAAGGGATGGGATTGTTATGGTCCTGTCCTCATGGCTGAACCTGATGCCCTTAGAGGGTAATGTCAACTTAACCTTACTTACCTTTTTAGCGTTCCTGTTTCCGCCATACTTCCTCAGTACCTGGTTGGAGATTAATGATTTCAGGCCAATATGGCGAACATCCTTTGTTGTTAATGCTCTATGTTTTATGGCAAATTCCGCAACCTGTCTTGCCTTCCTCAGCTCGATAGAGAAATTCCTGTTGTGCCTGATCCTGTATGTTAATATCATTTTCCCTTCTGATCCTCTATGTATTTCTGTACACTTTCTAATGTTACGGATCCAACGGTAGATATGAATTTGGAATGTGTCCACAGTGTTGGAATCTTGCGCTTTAATGCAGGAAACTCATTTCTCAGGACAGATGAAGTGTAGCCCTTGATCTGGTTGATAACATGATACACACCAAGCCGGGGATTTATGTCTATCAGGAGATGCACATGATCTGGCATAACTTCCATTTCAAGTATTTTGTACTGGTATTCATCCTGCTTCTCCAGAATTAATTCTTTTAGTCTCACATCAATGCCATCCTTCAGGACATTTCTTCTGTATTTAGGGCAGAATATCACATGGTACTGGCAACTGTACACCATATGGGGTTCGTGATGATATTCTTTCTCTTTATTGCTTATTTCCATATACTAAAATAGATATGCTAAAGTTATATATATACTTTCACAATTCATCTCCTCCCTAAAGTTCCATACCGCAGAATAATGCTAAATATTTATATTACAGTTTATAATACCATCCAGAAGTGAAGGAGGATTATCATGGAAAACACTTATGTAAAGTTTGAAGCTCCCGAATCGTTAGTCAAAGACGCATTGGATTTTGTAGAAAATTCATACAGATCTGGTAAGATTAAGAAAGGGACAAATGAAGTAGTTAAGTCTATAGAGAGAGGAGAGGCAAAGGTTGTTGTCATAGCAGAGGATGTTTCACCCCCTGAAGTGGTTTTTTATCTGCCTGTCCTGTGCGAGGAGAGAAAAGTCCCATATACATATGTAAAAAATAAGAGTGACCTCGGCTTAAAAGTCGGTATTGCATCTGCAGCATCTATAGCAGTTGTTGATTACGGCAAAAATGAAGACGCATATAAAGATTTAATATCATCAATAGAAAATGCAAAATCAGGAAAGGAAGAAAAGAAAAAACCTGCAGCCAAGAGTGAACAGCCCAAGGAAGAAGAAATAGAAGCTGAAGCTACAAAAGCTCCAAAGGAAAAGAAAGAACCTGTAAAAGAGAAAGCTTCTGAAGCAAAAGAACCGAAGAAAGAGGAGAAAAAGGAAAAAACTTCTGAACCAAAGGAAAAGAAAGAACCTGTAAAAGAGAAAGCTTCTGAAGCAAAAGAACCGAAGAAAGAGGAGAAAAAGGAAAAAACTTCTGAACCAAAGGAAAAGAAAGAACCTGTAAAAGAGAAAGCTTCTGAAGCAAAGAAAGCTGCAAAGAAGAAAGAAGATTCAGAAGAAAGTGAAGAGTGATGCTTTATGGCAGAAGATGCAACTCCAGCTGAAGTGGTTGAGTTGATGGGAAGAACCGGAATGACCGGTGAAGCCACAACTGTAAAGGTCAGAGTCCTCGAAGGGAAAGATCAGGGCAGAATTATTGCCAGGAATGTTCTTGGACCTGTAAAGGTTGGTGATATCCTGATGCTTAGGGAGACTGCAAGAGAGGCAAGGAGATTATCAATAAGGTGAATCAAATGGAAAACAGAAAATGTATCTTTTGTGGCCACGATATTGAACCTGCATCTGGAATCATTTATATCAGAAAAGATGGAAATATTATGAATTTCTGTTCAAAGAAATGTAGGGTTAATATGATAGACCTAAAAAGAGCCGCAAGAAATGTTAAATGGACAAACGAGTACCACCGTATTAAGGACATGAGAAAGGCGTAAAAATATGGAAAGAACATTGGTACTTATAAAACCTGATGGAGTGAAAAGGCACATTATAGGCAATATAATTGAAAGATTCGAAAACAAAGGATTAAAAATTATTTCACTGAAGCTCATGAGAGTTTCTGAGGAAAAAGCCAGAGAACATTATAGTGTCCACAGTATGAAGCCTTTCTTTGACGGACTGGTTTCCTACTTGACATCCGGACCTATAGTTGCCTTGATACTGGAAGGAGACAATGCCATAATTTCATGCAGGAATCTTGCAGGGACGACTGATGGATCAAGGGCAGCTGCTGGAACAATCAGGGGAGATTTCTCACTGAATATTGAAGAAAATATAGTCCACGCCTCAGATTCTCCAGAAGCATATAACCACGAATATAAAATATTTTTTAATGAGAATGAGATAATGGATTATTGAATATGGAAACAACAAAAAAGAATTTAAGGGAACCGATTGTATGTGTACTGGGTCATGTTGACCATGGAAAAACCACTCTCTTAGATGATATCAGAGGGACCACCGTAGCAAAGAAAGAAGCTGGTGGCATTACACAGAAGATTGGTGCAACAGAAATAGATAAAAATACCCTTGAATCAAATATGAAGAATTACTTTAAAAATATTGAGATTAAAATTCCAGGTTTATTATTTATAGATACCCCGGGGCATGTGGCCTTTGCCAATATGAGATCAATGGGCGGAGCACTGGCTGACATAGCAATTCTTGTTATAGATGTGAATGAGGGGCTAAAGCCACAGACGATAGAATCTATAGATGTTTTAAAGAAATATAAAACACCATTTATAATAGCTGCAAATAAAATAGATCTTGTACCATATTTTATAACTACCAAGAATACCTCATTTAAGGAAACACTCCTCAAACAGAGGAAGGAATATGTGGATGCCCTTGATGAAAAAATTTACAAAATAATTAATGACCTTTATGTCAAGGGAATATCATCTGATAGATATGACAGAATCACAGATTTCACAAAATCATTTGCAATAGTTCCCATAAGTGCAAAGCTAAACATAGGAGTCCCTGATATACTTATGGTTCTCACAGGACTAGCACAGAGATTTTTGGAAGACCATATACAATTTGAAAATAAAACCACACGAGGTTCAGTGATAGAAATCAAGAAAGAAGAGTCCATAGGTACTACACTGGACACAATACTGTATCAGGGCACACTTCACAAGGGCGATAAAATAGCATTGAATACGAATGCGGGTCCAGCGGTTACAAAGGTGAAGGCTATTCTGGCCCCGGGAAAAAAAGGTGTTGAGGAGAGGGATAGCATAAGATCAGCTGCCGGAATTAGAATTCTGATAACAGACAAACTTGATGTTATTTCAGGTACGTCTATAATTGTTGTGAAGGGCAGTAAAACCGATTATGCGTTCAATGAACTCATTAAGGAATCTAAACCGGATATAAAACTCTCAGATAATGGGATTACAATAAAGGCTGAGGCCATAGGCTCACTTGAAGCCATAGCATATGAAATGGAACAGAACAAGATTAATGTTAGGGAAGCCCAGATAGGTGACATTACAAAAAAAGATATAATAAATGTGTCTACGTTAAATAACCCACTGGACCGCGTTATTGTCGGATTTAATGTTAATATTTCAAGCGATGCCAGAGAAAACATGGAATATAACAATGCAAAGGTTATTTCAGGGAATGTGATTTACTCCATGATAGACGATCTGAATAAATGGCTTGAGTTCAAAAAGCATGAAATAGAAGAGGAAAAGAAAAACAGCAGGCCCGTCCCATCAAAGTTAGTAATTTTGCCTGATTATATTTTCAGGGCAGCTAAACCTGTTATAGTTGGAATAAGGGTCATTTCAGGCCGGGTCAAGGTTGGGGACAAGCTCATAAACAGCAACAACAAATATGCAGGAACTATTAAAAGCCTGAGAGATGGCGATGTAAACCGGCAGTATGCTGATAAGGGATCAGAACTGTCATGCGCAATTGATGGCGTTACCTTAAACCGGCAAATATTTCCGGATGAAGATTTATATGTTGATGTTCCTGAAAATGTAGTAAAAGAAATGAAAGACCAGGACATGGATCCTGATATGAAAGAAACCATGGAAGAACTTATAAAAATCAAAAGGAAAGAAGAACAATTTTGGGGATTCTGAATTAGGCAGGAAATTTAAACACCATAAAATAAATAATATGGGCAAATCATTTGTTAAAAAGATAAAAAATCTAAACGAATATAATGGAGTAAATTATAAGCACAATAGAAAATACAACCATCAAAATCAGGGAAAAGAAAGAATCCCGAAATGTCAATGTGCCTATAAATGCTATGATTGAAAACAGTATCGTTTCTTTATATACTGTACTCCCTGCAATCATTCCTATTGAAACATCCCGCCTGTTGTCCCTGAGTGATATAGACATCATCATTATTTCCGGCAGCGATCCGAAGAATCCAAGCAGGAAGAATGATGATATGAATGTATTTACATTCAGAATGTGTGATACTATCAAGGCAGAGTTTATCATATTATATGATGCAAACATGATTACAGCAATGGCAAGTATGCCAAAATATGAGGGGTATACTTCTTCTGCTACAATTTCTGACTCAATTTCTGAAGATTTCACCTTTCTAATAACGTAGAACAGGAATATTATAAGCGTTACAAAGCCAACGTAATAGGGAACCTTGACAAAGTAGAATGAAATTATAAGAAGTGCCACTGCGGTGACTGTGATAACATATGAATCCACTCTGAACTTCGAGATTCCAGATTTATAATATAATGGAATAAGAATGAAGAAAGCCAGAAGGGTTATTGCATTTGAACCCTGTATAGTACCAAAACTTATTGTTCCCAGATTTTCTGCAGCAGCCATTACTGACATTATAATTTCATCCACTATTGCAGCAAACCCGACAATGAAAAGACCTACATATTTTTCAGAGAATGATATTGATTTTCCAACGTGGTAAGACACATCCAGAAATATGTCGCCCGCCATATATATTGAAACAATAGAAATAGCCAGATCGGGTATTACAAGAATATTAAATTCACTGGTTATATGGTATATACCTATCAATAAATCTACACATAACAATATAAATAAAAAGGAAATTAAAATTATTTTCTTCTGCAATATATCACAGCATCATCTGGGGGTTGTCTATTTTAACATTTTCCTCTATCTTAGTTCCCCTTTCAAGCTTTTTGTATTCAATGGAGGTGGGATGCAGCACATTGAGGAGGTAATTAAACGCCCTGTCTGCATTGCTGTGCTCTCCACAGGTATATATATCCAGAGTCACAAGCCCGTGTTCCGGCCATGTATGAAATGACAAGTGGGATTCAGCCAGCAAAGCTATGCCACTTGCACCCATAGGCCGAAACTGGTAATACTGTGAAGAAATCTCTGTAAGATTTCCTTCCCTAATAGCATTCTCAATAATCGGTGAAATACTATCAGCGCTAGATATTAACCCCGCATCTACACCGTATAAATCCGCTATGATATGTACCCCTACTGCCACTTTCATCGTCCTCCATAATTTTTACACCTCTACAATCAACCTTTATAATAAAGTCTTATTTAAATATTTATAAAAATTGGAAAATTTACTTTTATTTATTTCTAAATATAATACTAGGCAGGACTAGTTTAAATAACAAATATTAATATTATTATATAAATAATAATATATTAAAGTGCCTGAAAGATTTATTCAGCATATTTTCCATGTAATATGTACCAGCTCATCACCGCCTACCATTGCACATGGCATATGCCTCCTTCCTGTACCTGAGATTAATCATTGCGGCAATGCCTATTACAGGACCGATTGAAAGTACTGCAAAGGCCCAATGCCATCCTATAGTAGTTCTCAGTATATCTATCATATAAATAGACCCAACCGTAATAAGGAATCCGATGGCCATCTGAAATGTAAGTGCGCTGCCCCGTATAGTTATGTCACTTAACTCAGTCACTGCAGTTGAAAATTGTGCCGAGTCCGCAATTACAAAAATCCCCCATATAACTCCTATAGCTATAGTTATTATGGGTGTTCCACCGTATGTTAACCCAATTATTATAGCGCATGATCCACTGATAAAAAGATAAATGGAAGTTGATAATGTCCTTCCAATTCTATCAGATACAATTCCACCCATTATGGAACCTATAACCCCTGATAACCCGATGATTAAAAAAGAAACTATCCCGGCCATGAATAATAAATGAACCCCTTTGTAATAAAAGGAAAAACTCGAAAAAATAAATACAGGGATCCATGTCCACATAGCATAGAGTTCCCACTGATGACCGAAATAACCTAAATTTGCAAGCATTAAGCTTTTGTTTTTTAATATTTTTCCTATTGTATTCCATTTTAACCTATTAGCTTTAATTTTTTTATTTTTATTATTAATTCCGAAGAAAACAGCAAGGGCCCCAGTAAATGCAAGTAAAGAGGAGAAACCCAGCAAAGCCTGCCAATCTCTTATAAAGGGTAGATTTAAAATTAAATGGGGCAATGATGATCCCAGGGTGAGTCCAGCTATAACAATTCCAAGAGCTAATCCCTCCTCTCTGGA
>NZ_KI542689.1:1634-3085 GCF_000496155.1 Ferroplasma sp. Type II | reverse complement strand
ATTGCAGATGCACTGAACCAGAGGCTCATTACCATAAGTTCCGAAATTGACATTACTATCAATACAAACCATTTATAAGACTCATTTTTAAACATAATAAATCACCCTATGCTAAAATTTGCACCAATCCGATACTTATGAAGACTACTCCAAGTATCTTATATGTAGTAGCAGGTTGAATTTTATTTCCCAATCTGGAAAATAAAAAACCTGATATTATCGAAATTGTACCTATTATCAATGCCGCTATTAGTACTATATGCCCTACAATTATGTAACCGATTGCTCCAGACGCAGCGGAGATTGTCATAGCAAATGTAGCCGTGCCTATCGCTGTTTTAATATCAAGTTTCAATATTAATATTGCTATGATTAAAAACATTATTCCGCCGCTTGCACCTAAAACCCCCGTTGCTATGCCAATGGGTATTGTAATTAGAATAACGTAGAATGGACTCAAATTTATAGTCTTCTTGGCTGTAGTTCCCGGTATATCCTTTTTCCGGAGTAATGAATATACACCCATGGCCATTATAAATATGGCAAAACTCAATTTAACGTATTCAGGAGGTATAAGAAAGGCGATTCTTACACCGGCCTGTGAACCTATGATAGCGCCGACAACCATTGGCAAACCCTTTTTCATATTGACTCTCCCATATCTGAAATATACAAATGTCACCATTATGGAAGTGATTACATCTATCAGCAGGCTAGTTCCAATCGCATCTTGAGGCAATTCTGAATTAATAATGATAAGTGCAGGAACGACGGCAACAACACCACTAGATCCTAGAACACCGGTTAATGCCCCGACTATAATCCCAAGTATTATAAATTCCAGGTACACCAAATACATGAAAACAGTATTGTTAAATCTTATTTAATGATATCTTTTTATGATTTGATATATAAGTAAATCTCAAATGAGATTATAATGATATTTCTATTCTGAAATATGAGTTATATTAGCAAAAGAAATCAGAAACCTTATTGTGACCTTGTGAAGCATGGATAATTCATAGATACTTTATACCCAGATTAAAAACAAATTGATCTTACGATTACATGACAGATCAGATATTCAAGGAGAATATTGCCCGATTCATAGAATTACTTATGTGAAGAAATCTTTTAATGCAGTTATATCAATGTATTATTTCTTATTTCGTTTATTAATTTCATAACCTTTTCAAAATATTTTGAACTAATATATAATTCAAAGCCGTCGGTAGACATAACTAGTTGTGATATATTGACATAATTGAAAACCAGAATTTGCATAAACGCCTGTATTATATCATCACTATTGACACTTTTTTCTATTGTTATGTTAATTTCTAAATACTCTCCATGTATTTTTATTTGGTTATTTTTTATTGCGGTACCCATACTATCTGACCTTACCATGGCCCAGAGGGTATCTGTTTCTGGCATTATGCGTAACGCCC
>NZ_KI542689.1:0-1584 GCF_000496155.1 Ferroplasma sp. Type II | reverse complement strand
TAAAATTGCACCAATCCGATACTTATGAACACAATTCCAAGTATCTTATATGTAGTAGCAGGTTGAATTTTATTTCCCAATCTGGAAAATAAAAAACCGGATATTATCGAAATTGTACCTATTATCAACGCCGCTATTAGTACTATATGCCCTACAATTATGTAACCGATTGCTCCAGACGCAGCGGAGATTGTCATAGCAAATGTAGCCGTACCTATCGCTGTTTTAATATCAAGTTTCAATATTAATATTGCTATGATTAAAAACATTATTCCGCCGCTTGCACCTAAAACCCCCGTTGCTATGCCAATGGGTATTGTAATTAGAATAACGTAGAATGGACTCAAATTTATAGTCTTCTTGGCTGTAGTTCCCGGTATATCCTTTTTCCGGAGTAATGAATATACACCCATGGCCATTATAAATATGGCAAAACTCAATTTAACGTATTCAGGAGGTATAAGAAAGGCGATTCTTACACCGGCCTGTGAACCTATTATAGCACCGACAACCATTGGCAAGCCCTTTTTCATATTGACTCTCCCATATCTGAAATATACAATGGTTACCATTATGGAAGTGATTACATCTATCAGCAGGCTAGTTCCAATCGCATCTTGAGGCAATTCTGAATTAATAATTATAAGTGCAGGAACGACAGCCACAACACCGCTAGACCCTAGAACACCGGTTAATGCCCCGACTATAATCCCAAGTATTATAAATTCCAGGTACACCAAATACATGAAACATTATTGTTAAGCCTTATTTAATGATATCTTTTTATGATTTAGTATATAAGTAAATCTCAAATGAGATTATAATGATAATTATATTTCTATTCTGAAATATGAGTTATATTATAAAAGAAAATCAGAAATCTTATTATAACATTGTGAAACATTGATAATTTATAGATACTTTATATTCACATTAAAAACAGGTTGATATTAAGATCACATAACTGTAGATAAGTGACATCCTCCTCAAGCTAACGCATGGGACTTCCCGCTTATATGTTAAAAAACCCCTTCTTTCTGAGATAAGAGCATAAATACGGAACAGATCAGATATTCAAGGAGAATATTTCACGATTTATAGAATCCCTTATATGAGGAAGTATTTTTAATGCAGTTATATCAATGTATTATTTCTTATTTCGTTTATTAATTTCATAACCTTTTCAAAATATTTTGAACTGATGTATAATTCAAAGCCATCGGTAGACATAACTAGTTGTGATATATTGACATAATTGAAAACCAGAATTTGCATAAACGCCTGTATTATATCATCACTATTGACGCTTTTCTCTATTGTTATGTTAATTTCTAAATACTCTCCATGCATTTTTATTTGGTTATTTTTTATTGCGGTACCCATACTATCCGACCTCACCATGGCCCAGAGGGTATCTGTTTCTGGCATTATGCGTAACGCACGGGAATATTTGAAATAGTCATTTATCATTTCCAGGTTATATACACAAGATATCATGGTAAGGCCAGTAATAATTTCTATTTTCATATCAGAAAAAGGATTTGTAACTTTTGCCAGTGAACTATTATTGTAAATCTTTCTAAA
>NZ_KI542688.1:2028-6080 GCF_000496155.1 Ferroplasma sp. Type II | reverse complement strand
CCAACGCAGTTAGATCAAACGCTGCTAATGCACCATCTATATCTGATATCAATGCAGCAACGGAAGGTTTTGCACCAAAGTGTGTCATTTCATAGTATACTATATCTCCCATATGCCCACTTGTTGCAGTTGTTGCCTCTAGGCTATTTCCAAGTTGGTACGGCATTGCATTTTCCTCCAAAGCTAATACTCCATCGTATATTGGTACTCCCATAATACTAAGCAACATTGCTATTGCAAATATTGATATTATTGCCTTAAGCCAGTTATTTCTGGGTTTATCGCTGTAATTTATTCCCGTATTATTGTTACGGTACTTCTCCATGGCAATCAATTCCTTATATGTAGGATTTAAAATATTTGAATCCATAATAATAATAATAATAATACATTATATATAAAAGTTACTTTCCGCATGAATTTAGACCATTATCCTCGAATTTCTCAACTGCTGGGAATGGCATTCCAGTCATGCTGATATGAGTCCACAGGAACACCAGCCAGACTCAGCAGATCTTTCTGCCTCTGTGTCAGTTCCGGCAGGAATTTCTTCACGGTCTTTCCTCCTGCCTCGATCCAGTTCAACTGTACCAGTGAGAAGTCTCCCAGTACCCTGTCCGCTGTCGGCGATTCACATGACCTGAATTCCGGGTATATCTGTATGGATTTCTTCTCCCCTTTCACCATGTTATTCCTGACCTCACGCTCTATAAGGCTCTCGATCATCAGGGCAAGGAAGTACACAAACAGGAAACTTTCTATCCTTCCAACATTCTTCAGCAGGACAGGTGCAACACCGTATACAGCCTATCTTTTCCCCTAATTAACACTACATAACATTCATTCGAAGACTTCCAAAAGGAAAAAGTATCTATGTTTACCGTGTGACAAACCACAGGGTAAAGGGAACTAAAGATGTGAAACAGGATCCTGTGTATCTTGGGAAGTAGATCATGGTTGACGGAAAGACGGTGATCCAAGAATCTAAGAAGATAATGAAGGTAAGGAGGATCGTAGAATCCACACCATACATAATGTACCGTTATGCAGAGAATTTTGGAATAATTGACGATTTCATACCTGTTATTAAGGAACTCCAGACATGATGGAAGTGGCAAGAAGGATAGTGGAACTCTCCACAATGGACATGTTCGGTTCAACAGATTCCATAGAAGTGCATACTGGTGATGATTTCTAAAAACCTAGGTTTCTTAGAGAACTCTAACTTGATAGGTTTCCGTTAACACAGACGGATACGCCTTTTTCAATAAAGAGTCAATGAATTGAAAGATGCCATTTTCGGGTTATTAGGAATCCTCTGTAGTGTTAAAGTGGGACAAAGATAGGCAAAATATTTCGTTAAATATTATATTGCCATTTATAGATCTTCAATCATTGAAGCGAGATTCAGTGAAATTCCATAAAATTTTCTTCCCTTCTCTGTCAGCGAATATTTAACCCTTACCGGTTTTGAAGGTATTATTACTCTGGCCAGAAACCCGTATTTCTCGAACATCCCCAGTGTCGACGAAAGTGTTGTGGAATTAATCCTCCCTACTTCTTTTTTTATCTGATTAAATCCCGCCTCTCCATTTCTACCGATGGATAGGATAACTGGTATAGCCCAGAGACGCATAATATCGGAATATTTACTGAGAAAGTCCTTTCCTGAACCTATCTCTTTTAATTCTAAGTAGGTCAATTCAAACTCACCTAATTGATTTTATAATACTTTCTAATATATAAACATGCATTATATTCTCTTATCATGAACCAGATAGAAGAATTGAACAACAATATGGTAGAAATAGCAGAGAAAGCCAGCAGAGCTGTTGTAAGCATAAATAGTACTATCTACAGTGGAAATTTTGGATATGGCATGTCTCCAGTAAAAGGATCCGGTTCAGGTTTTCTCATAAGCCAGGATGGTTACATTCTTACCAACAACCATGTCATAGAGGGGTCTGAAACCGTAGATGTACTCCTCAACGATGGAAGGAAATATAAGGGGCAAATTGCGGGTACCGATCCACAAACAGATGTTGCTCTTGTAAAAATACCGGGTAATGGCTTTCCTGTAATGGAACTGGGTGATTCAGAAAACATAAGGACTGGATCAATAGTTCTGGCCATAGGCAATGCCCTTGGTCTTCCGGGAGGACACACAGTGTCTATGGGCGTCATAAGCGCAAAAAACAGGCCTATGCCATGGGCAGATTTTATTTTTGAGGGGCTTTTACAGACAGATGCCGCAATAAATCCTGGAAACAGTGGTGGACCTCTTGTTGATATGGCTGGAAAGGTTATTGGAATAAACACCGCAATAATAGCACAGGCAAACGGAATCGGCTTTTCTATACCCATAAGTACGGTGAAAAAAGAACTTGATGATATGATCAAGACCGGCAAAGTCAACAGAAACTATATAGGAATTTCAGGGATAGAGATAAACGAATCGGTATCCGAGAGGTATGGACTCATCCCTGAAAATGGTGTGATGGTCGCCAGGATAGACCCCTATTCACCTGCCTACGAGGCTGGAATAAGGTCCGGCGATGTAATAACCGCATTCGGGGGAAAAAATATAAGGTCTATGAGGGATCTTATCAGGGGAGTTTCTGAAATGAAGGGAAACACAGATATCCTATTCAGAAGGGGTGGATCAAAATACAGAACTACTATTGAATATAGGAATAAAAGAGAAAAACGCATAATAATACTGGATAAATAATACCTTAATTTTTATAAATATATGATTTTATAAACTTACTGTCCAGGATTTCTTTTATTCCCAGTCTTTTCTGTTCTGTAGTATCCCTTGATCTAACAGTTACTGTATCATCTTCCAGTGTTTGATAATCCACAGTTATGCAATATGGGGTACCAATTTCATCGTGTCTTGCATACCGTTTTCCTATTGTTCCAGCCTCATCATATACTATGTACTTATCAAATTTCTTCAATTCGGTATAGATATATTCTGCCCTGGCCTTAAGATTCTCCTTTTTCATCAATGGGAACACTGCAATATGGTAAGGCGCAATTTCATAGGGAATTTTGAGAACATTCTTTCCATCCCGTTTCACAAGAGACTGTGACAGTAAGGTCAATAATATTCTGTCTATTCCATATGAAGGCTCTATCACGTATGGAACTTCTTCCCTGGAATCTATTTTAACTTTCATGGTTTCTCCAGAACTGGACTGATGGTTATTAAGGTCAAAATTTGTTCTGTTAGCAATTCCAACGATTTCGAACCAGTCCTCGTCTATTAAGCCCTCAGCATCCCACGAATCAGCAGCATAATGTGCCCGCTCATCAGGATCATGCTGCCTGAATCTCAGTTTGCTGCTGTCTATTCCTATGCTTTCCAGTATAACCTGTGTCTTTAGCACAAAATATGCAAAAGCCTGGCTGCTTATCAGTCCATCCTGAAAAGCTTCCTTAACTGTAATATATGATTCTTCACCTGTGTTTGGTCTGATCCTGATTTTTTTGTAATCATAAAGACTTTTAAATTCCATATTTCCCGGGTCAAGAAAAACCTCAATCTCACACTGGTTGAATTCTCTCAGCCTAATAAGGCTCTGTCGTGGGGATATTTCATTCCGGAAGCCTTTTCCCTGCTGGCCTACAATCATGGGAAGCTTTCCCCTGTTGTAATTGTAAAGGAGCTTAAAATTCACAAATATACCCTGTGCAGTTTCCGGCCGAAGGTAATAATCGCCCGATACTCTATACATAAGGTTGAAGTCGTATATATTATCAACAATATTACCACATATGGGACATTTCAATAGAGTTATTGAGGCAACTTCTCGGGCTTCCTCCAAATTAGATGGAATAGTATTTACATGATTAAAGGACAATAGCGTTTCAAGCTTGAATTTGGTCTTGCATTTATCGCATTCGGCTGCAAGATCAGAAAATCTGGCAATATGACCTGATGCCCTGAAGACTGGTTCAGGTGTGACATTAGGCGTATCTATCAATATTGCTCCATCCTCAAGATAGGATTCCTTCCATATTTTAACTATATTGTCCTTTAGAAG
>NZ_KI542688.1:0-1785 GCF_000496155.1 Ferroplasma sp. Type II | reverse complement strand
TCTGATACATTTTTACCTTATCGAATATATCCCTGTCGGTTACAAGACCGGTAAATTTTCCTGCCCTGTTAACAACAGGAAAAGAATATATCTGAGAAAGGTTCATCATTAACAGGACAACAGACAATGGAGTATCTTCCCAGCACGGTACAGAAATGTATTCCATTACTTCCTTTACCTTGACTTTTGCGTATTTTTCCCTTATTATGCTCAAAAAATTCTGTGGTGTAAGTATACCCGTCAGTTCATTGTTATCGTTTACAACAGCAATATGACGTTTTTTCTGTTCATAAAGCTGCCCAGCTGCAACATTTATAGGATCATTTTCATTCACAGTTGGGGCCTTCCTCATTACCAGTGCAGTCTGCGTCTCGTCAGGATTGTAGAATATATCCCTCCTGGTTATTATCCCCTGGTATCTGTTCTGGTTATCTTTTATGGGTATCCCAGTTATATTATTCTTTATAAGTATCTTTATTATCTCTGAAATTGAACTGGGAACTGTGTAGCAAAGAGGGTCTCTTGTCATTATGTCTGCAACTTTATAATCCATGCAAGTTAATGTATTTCTTGTAAATAATTGTTTAGGTATGTTTTTTCCTAAAAGTGGAACAGGTTACTATCCTGCACCTTTTGCAATCATTTTTAAACTCCGGTCAAACAAAATGATTTTATGTTATACTTAATTTCAGAATATGGAAAAATATTATGTTGAGGTTAAAGCCTATCCTACTATTGGAATATTGCTTTTAGGCGGGGTTTCAGACAATGTAAAAAGAATTCCCAGGCATACAACTGCAGGAATAGCGTATACCGGGCTTGATGATGAAATTTATGTTAAAACAGATCTGTACCTGTCCAATACAAAATCAGGTGTTATAAACGGCAAGGAAATTTCACCTGATTCACCAAGATCTCCATTTGTAGTAATAGACAAGTACAAACACGATATTCTTATGCGACACCCTGAATATTCTGAAATTTCTTTTATATCAGAAAATAAAAACATAATCAGTGGAAGTTCAGATGCAGGGGCTGCGGCAATAGGCGAGTGCATAGAATCCATATTTGAATACAACATAAATATATTTAATTTTGAAAACGACCTTCAGAAAATATCAGAAAGTGCCGGAAGGAGCCTATTTGGCGGTTTTACAATTAACCACGCAAACGGAAAAGAATCATTGACGGATGAAATACTGGGCCCTGATGAGTTTCAGGATTTTGTAATTGTTGGATGCAAGTTTTCGGAGCAAAGAAAACCATCGGATATTATACACCAGAATATAATTAATCATGACAAATACGCAGATCGTGTTAAAAATTCCGAGTTGAGATCAAAAGAACTTGAAAAGATGGCGGCCACTGGTGACATAAAGGGGATATTCGAGACTGGTGAAAAAGATACCAGTGAATACCATACAATGTTACGGGAAGTAGGCGTAAATATAATTACAGATGAAATGCAAAGATTCATTGAAAAAATAGATGAATTGAAGAAATCCTTCTGGAATGCCTACATAGTCACCGGTGGGACAAATGTCTTCGTCGCTGTTAAAAAAGAAGATAAAGAAAAGGTAAAAAATGCCGCAATGGAATTCAAATGCGAGCCTGTGTACCTTAAGGTAGCCGGAAAGCCTGATGTTATATCTAAGAATTTCTGAGAGTTCTTTTCAATTTATTATATGTTTTTTTGTAGGGAAATAGGATTAAACCAATTATTGCTATTATGGAAAGAGACAGATCCAGATATGAATATTTTGGGACATTTGATAATCCTGCCTG
>NZ_KI542687.1:1618-45657 GCF_000496155.1 Ferroplasma sp. Type II | reverse complement strand
ATTGATCCCACTGCGAGTACAACAAAAAGAAGCTTTCAGTGGGCAAATGCCCCTCTGACGGAGGAGATCTGATAATCAGGCAGTCAAGGTACGGGAAGCGTTTTCTTGGATGCTCAAATTATCCAAAATGCACCGTTACATACCCACTTCCGCAGAAGGGGATCATAGTGCCCACAGGTGAAATGTGCCAGTACTGTGGTGCACCGCTGCTTGTAATGGTAAATGGAAAGAGAAAATGGAAGTTTTGCCCCAACATGAAATGTGAATACAACAGGAAGGATAAGGTTGAAAAAAACAAATCAGAGAATTAACAGCGAGCTATTCGGGATTATACTGTTCGTGCTTTCCACGGCATTTGCACTTTACCTGTCCTTCAATTTGAATCAGGTTCCGGGAATAGCTCAGGAATCAAAGGGAATATCGTTCCTGTTTGTAATTTATTATATAGTTTTCATTGTCATATTTACAGCTGCAGCACTGTACATAATAAAAAGGCATGCACAGGTAATGAAGGCAATATTTATTGTATTAATCCTCTATATGATTTTCCTTGTATCATCCATAATTGCTGGCATAGTCTCAGTAAATCTACCGGAATACTATACAATAATAACAGTAATAACAGGATTCTTTGCATATATGCTCATATTCAGAAATGAATGGTATATAACGGATGCTGCCGGCCTTATCATGATTTCAGGTGCAGCAGGCATACTTGGAATACTGTTAAGGCCAGATATTGCAACAGCATTGCTTGTCGTCTTTGCCTTATATGATTATATCTCTGTTTACAAGACAAAACATATGGTCACCCTTGCCAAGGCTGCAGTGGACAACCAGTATCCCCTCATGTTTACATTGCCCTCTAACAGGAATATGAAAATAAAGGATTTGACATTCGACAACCGTGGCACACATTCAGTAATAATGCTGGGATTCGGGGACATGGCAATACCGGAGATACTCATAGTCTCATCGGCAATATACAATCCTCTTCACATTGCACTTTTTGCACTTCTAACCCTTGCAGGTGCAATCGGAGCCCTTGTGTTTTTATTTTTCTTTAACCACGGAAAGCCTGCCCCTGGGCTTCCATATATCAATACTGGAGTAATAATAGGTTTTCTCATTGCCATTGCAATAATAAGGATTTAATGCAGGAAAACCCTCTTACCTGTGAAATACAGCGGTATTTTGTATTCATTGCACCGTTTAATTACATCCTCATCCCTGATGGATCCTCCGGGCTGTATGATGGCATCTATACCATTTTTATAGCATTCAATCACAGAATCGTCGAATGGAAGGTATGCATCAGATGCCAGAACAGACCCCTTGACATTGGTTCCTCCACGCTCGATTGCAATTTTTAATGCCTCGATCCTCGATGTCTGCCCTGCACCTATGCCCACTGTCGTCCTGTTCTTCGCAAGAACCATGGCATTGCTCTTTGTATGTGCAACAACCTTCCATGCAAATTCGAGGTCTTTCAATTTTTCTTTGCCCGCTTCAGTACCGGATTTCAATTCCAGTTTTCCGTACCTGTAATCCAGCCTTGACTGCACAAGAACTCCGCCTGATACAGAGGAAATAGCCTTTTCAGGATCCTTCTCCATAGAGCATTTCAGTATCCTCATGTTCTTTTTCTTCTTTAAAAGATTTAATGCATCGCGGTCATATTCCGGAGCTATCAGAACCTCAATGAATTTTTTCTGCATTTCCCTTGCAGTGTCCATGTCCAGCTTCCTGTTCAGTGCAACCACAAATCCGTATGCCGATTCAGGGTCTGCATTGTATGAATTTATAAATGCTTCCTTCAATGTGTCCGCACTGGATATTCCGGAAGGGGTCCGGTGTTTCACTATAATAGATGTAATGTCGTCAAAATCCTGAACAGTTTCCAGTGCTGCATTTGCATCCAGTATATTGTTATACGAAAGTTCTTTCCCATTGAGCTGTATGCCATTGGGTATTCCATATTTTTCATTGAGTTTGAACATGTATGCCTCCTGATCCGGGTTTTCACCGTATCTGAGGTCTGACCTCTCATAACCATGTATGAACAGTTCCTCGGGCTGGCACCCATTCAATTTCCTGTAAAGCCTGTTATATATCTCTATATCATAGTTTGCAGATCTTGAAAATGCCCGGAGTCCAAGCAACTCACGGATTTTCATGTCTATTTCCCGGTTTTTCAATAATGCATTTTTTACCATACTGTAATCATCTGGATGTGAAAGCACTGCAACATTTTTATAATTCTTTGCTGCTGCCCTTATGAGTGATAATCCCCCTATGTCTATGTTTTCTATCATTGCCTGAAGATCTCCTGACTTGGAAGCTTCCACAAATGGATAAAGGTTGCATATAACCATATCAAAATCTTTGTACCCATATTTTGATAATTGTTCATTGCTCTCACCGTCCCTCTTTGAAAGTACTCCTGAAAATATGGCAGGATGCAGTGTTTTCACCCTTCCACCAAGAAGATCGTCAAAACCGGTAAGCTGGGAGGAATTGTTTGCACTAATATTATTATCTTTCAGGAATTTCACAGTACCCTCAGTACCATAAATTTCATCAATGTAATTTCCTATTGAACTTAAAAAATCTACCAGCCCAGTTTTATCATAGACACTTATAAGAACTCTCATAGAACCCTATTAAAAAATGTCTTAAATATTTATTGCAGGAAAATATGGCAATTTAAAAGCCTGTATAAAAAGAGCACATGCAGAATATAATTTTGCTTTCCTGTTGATATCTTTTCTGTCGTTATTCAAAGCCCTTTTATACCTGATTCTAATAGTTTGCCTATGGAAATATTCAAAAAGGAAAGAATTCTTGACACTACCAAAAGCCTGGATGATCTGGTTAAAGCGTTCTCAACCTATTTAACTAACAATGGGTGGAGGGTACAGAGCAACGTAGAATCTGAGAAGGCGATTTTACAGGCACAGAAGTTCGGAATTCTCAGAGGCTTGATAGCAGCTAACAGGGCATTAACCTTTGTATTCACCTCAGATGGTTCGCAAGTTAAAGTAGAAGTTGGTGTTGGCAAATTGCTAGGGGATATTGCAGTAACCGCAATAGAAGTAATCCTTCTTTCTGAAATATTTATCATTGTTGATGTCCCGGAAATAGCATGGTCAGACCATGTGGAGAAGGAACTATTGAATGAGCTGCAGAACATTGCAACACAACAATAATATTATTGATTTAAAATAAACTAAAAATGTTATCTGCCATATCACCATGCACATCCATGGATGAGGAGGATGTTATTAAATTTCTAGGTGAAGCCAGGATAAAAGGATATGCGTCCGGAAAACCCTATTCTCCAGGCAGAATAGAAGGATTCAAGGAATTTTCATATGCAGATGGAAAACTGAAATACACAGATATGTATTCCGGTTCTATTTTCTTTATCGGTCAGGAAACCATATTTGACAATAATACTCCGGTATGGGGCATGGTATATTACGGCGGAATTCTAAATGATGATTATGATGCCGGTGAAGTATATGACTTTCTTAGAAAGGCTTTAAGGGATATTCCAGAGGATCTGCCATTGAGAGGAAAAGAACTTTTCTCTGGCACTAAATTTGTATACAAAAATTCAGTACAGGGCGATATCTGGCATTTCATTGGCTATGAGGAAATTGAACATATGGAAAATACCATCTATGAACTGCATTATTCTGGAGGATATATCGAGTCAACTACCCCTCCCTAACGGAAGGGCATGTCCCGTGAGGAACAGCGCAAGAGTTGATTAGGGGGCTTTAAAAACATGGAGAAAAACATGAAAGAAAGGCAGAAGTTAGATCGGAGAGATACATACACACCTGCGGATGCTCCACAAGTCCGTGGCAACTGTGATCATACATTAAACAGAGAGGAAACTCTCAGTGTGCATGGTTTAAAAACCCCTTCTAACAACCCCGATGTGAAACTACAGTCAGGCATGACTGGACATGACCTGAGGGTTCCCGTCATAAACATGCGCAACGAACCTTTAATGCCGACAACACCAGGAAAGGCGAGAAAACTTTTAAAACATAACAGGGCAAGGGTGATAAGTTCCAATCCATTCACTATTCAGCTCCTCTATGCAACTGGAGAGACAAAGCAGCCAGTAACATTAGGTATAGATGCAGGATATAAGCACATTGGATTCTCTGCAGTCACAGAAAAAAGAGAATTGATCTCAGGAGAAGCTGTCATAAGAACGGATATACCGAAACTGAACGTGGAGAAATCCATGTATCGCAGGAACAGGAGAAACAGGCTGTGGTACAGGCAACCACGGTTCATGAACCGGGGAAATAATAGTAAGGGATGGTTTGCACCTAGCATAGATCATAAACTACAGACACACATAAGACTGATTGAGAAACTGAAGAGGATCCTTCCCGTATCCAAGGTTATTATTGAGGTTGCTTCATTCGATCAGCAGAAGATGAAGAATCCTGAGATAAGTGGGATAGAATACCAGCAGGGAGAACTTCAGGGATATGAAATCAGGGAATACCTCCTTGAAAAGTTCCATAGAAAGTGTGTGTACTGTGGAAAGACCAATGTACCCCTGGAGATTGAGCATCTCACACCTAAATCCAGAGGCGGTTCCAATACAGTAGACAACCTTGCCATCTCATGCCATGAATGCAATCAAAGGAAGAATAATTTAACAGCAGAAGAGTTTGGATATCCTGAAGTGAGAAAAACGGCATCGATGCCATTGAGAGATGCAACATTCATGAACACCGTAAGGTGGAAACTCACTCAGCTTACGGAAGCAATACATACATTCGGGTACATAACAAAGAAGAACCGCATATCCCCTGGGCTGGATAAGAGCCATGCCAACGATGCATTTGTGATTGCTGGAGGAACCACGCAGGCAAGATCCACTGTTTTTAATGTAACACAGAGAAGGAGAAATAACCGTTCTCTTCAAATAAACAGAAAGGGATTCAGGCCATCAATAAGAAGGAGAAGATACCCCTTACAACCCGGTGATGTAGTGGAATTCGGGGAGAGCAGATACGGCGTTGTTGGGGTTCATAGTTATGGAAATTATGTAATAATAAGGAATGGTGAAAAGAAGATGGATGTTAACATAAAGAAGGTAAAGTTGGTAAAATACGGCAAGGGACTGAGGTTCACTACCCAATTCCTCCACAAGCTATTGCATGGGATCTCTTTGGGGGGGAGTTAGATGAATATGGGAAATTAAATTTACGGTTAGGTACTATCCATAAAAATGATTCATGGTAATATTTATCAATAATCAGTAATTTCTATATCCTGTAGACAAAAGGTTTAAAAACATATATCCATGTGAGCCTTATGGAGTCACAATTAAAAATTGAAAGAAATATCCAGGTAGAGGCAATAAAGCAGAGCCCTACAATGAGCAGGGAAGTTGAAATTGTGGAGAGAAAGGGAATTGGCCATCCGGACAGCGTTGCCGATGGAATTGCCGAATCAGTAAGCAGGGCACTGAGCAAATATTATTTAAAGCAGTACGGCAGGATACTGCACCATAACACAGACCAGGTAGAGGTAGTTGGAGGACAGGCCGATCCAAAATTCAAGGGGGGAAATGTCCTTGAGCCAACATACATTTTATTGAGCGGGCGTGCAACTGCATCCGTTGGGGATGACAGGATACCGGTCAAATCACTTGCAATAAAATCCGCTAAGGATTATTTGAGAGACCATTTTCCAGATCTTGACATAGATTCGGATGTCATGATAGATTCAAGGATAGGAAATGGCTCTGTTGATCTAAGAGGGTTGTACGATACAAGAAAATTTAAGGCAAACGACACATCATTTGGGGTTGGATTTGCTCCATTCACAGATACTGAAACACTTGTTAAGCTTACAGAGAAATATATTAACGGTGACCTAAAAAAATCATTGCCTGCAATCGGCTATGATATAAAGGTTATGGGATTCAGGAAGGGAAAAACAATAAACCTCACAGTTGCAGCGGCATATGTGGACAAATACGTCAAAGACGCCTCTGAATATAACTCAATAAAGGATGAACTGGTAAGCAAAATAAAGGACAATGCTGTAAAATACACAGACAACGATGTGCAGGTATATGTAAATACCGGAGATATAAAATCAGACAGTGTTTATTACCTTACAGTGACAGGACTGTCCATGGAAAACGGCGATGACGGATCCGTGGGAAGAGGAAACAGGGTAAATGGAATAATTACCCCATACAGACCCATGAGCATGGAGGCAGCAGCAGGGAAAAACCCAGTAACACATGTTGGTAAGTTATACAATGTATTGTCAAACCAGATAGCAGACCAGGTAGTGAGCGAAGAGGGTGGAGACATAAAGGAAGTACTTGTCAGGATAGTTTCCCAGATAGGAAGACCTGTTGATGAGCCCCATGTGGCCTCACTCCAACTTATCTACGAAGACAATGTGGATCCATCAAAGCATAAAAACAACATCAGGGCAATAGCCGATGAAAAATTGGCACATATGGACAAATTGACACAGATGTTTGTTGATGGAAAAGCAGAAGTATTTTAATTTTTTATATTATTTTCCACATAAGGTATGCATCGGAGAGATCCGAATAATAATTTTTTAAAGTAGAAATAATGGAAAAGCCGTTCTTTTTGTAGAACTTGATTGCATCCTCATTGTCTGTACGCACCTCCAGCCTTATGGTGGAAAGCCCTGAACCCATCATGACATTAAGTTCCTGTGTCAGGAGCATTTTTCCAATTCCTGAACCACGGAATTCCTTTTTCACCGCAAATAAAAGAATTCGTCCTTCCGTTCCAGAATATTTTGCCCCTATGATAAAGCCCGAAACAGAGTCAAAATTATCGTATACTATGAATGCCTGTGGCCATGCCCTGTAAAGGTCAAGTATCAGGGATTTTGTATAATATTCTGACAGGGAACACTTTATTATATCCATTATGGTTTCACTATCCCTTATCTCGAATCCCCTTGCGTAACCAAAAAATGAGTTACCTGCGGCCATACTGCCATATATTGGTATAAAATATTATAATCTTTCCAATCACACTATGAATCTTGGTATAACCAGCATTGCAAAGAATAAATTGAATAGAACAATTGATGCCATTCCAACGTAAAGGTAGTTTTTGTCCTCAAGAAATGAAAGCCATCCTATGAATACCACGGTAATAGGGGTAAATATCAATACCCAGAGACCAACTGTTATGAAATAAAGCCCATCAATTTCCGAAAGTCCTGACAAAATTTTATTCAGTGAAACGGATCTTGAATCAATTCCGTGCGCAAGTGCATAATGATAATCGGACATCTGCGCAAGTGTGTATCCGTCTCCACCGTTTTTTGCGAATAATAGTATAACGCCTACTATAATAAATGACACACTTATCATTACACCTGCTTTAAGGAAATAGCTTATTATTATTTCATCATCGTGATTTTTCATTATTATCCCTCCACTCTTTTCTCTTAGAATTATAATACAGTAGAGATATTAAGACTATGGATATTATAATTGATATAAAGAACTGTATCATCAGTGAGAAAGTTATAATGAAATTTATCAGGTGAAGTCCCTTGAATACCATATCAAACCCGAGGAAAGACAGGATTGCAAAGAATATCCACCTTATATTTTCATTTGAAATCTTCACAAGAACCTTTGCACCGAAAAATGCGCCGATAAGTACACCTATTGCAGTGGCTGCGGCTATGAACAGATTTATATATCCCTCATACCAGTAAATGGAACTTCCAGTTGCTGCTGTTATTCCTATCATGAAATTGCTGGAAGTGGTTGTAACTTTCATGGGAAGATTCATTGCCCAGTCCATGCCCAGTACCTTTAATGCTCCGGAACCTATTCCCAGGAGCCCCGATACAAATCCTGCGAAGAACATTACTATTTCTCCCAGCCACCATCTGATGCCATGGTATTTTATTGTCTTTCTCAGCCTTTCGTCATAATAGGATCCGGTTAACTGAAATAATTTAGTGCTCCAGTCTGGTTTTGTCTCCGGTGGAATCTCCTTTCCTATTTTTTTTATTGTCGGTATTAATGAAAATAAAAGCACAAGACCAAAAATAACATAAACACTCCATATGAGTGAATGTTTATCTATAAAAATCAATGTCAGTGAGCCTACTATTGCACCTGTGGTGGTGGCAATTTCCAGTCCTATTCCTATTTTTATGTTAGCTATTTTTTTCTTTGTATATGCGCTTGCAGAACCGGCAGATGTTGCTATGGTTGATATAAGGCTTGCTCCAGCAGCAAAAATAAAAGGAATGCCGTAGAATAAAGTTAGAACAGGAACTAAGACGGTACCACCACCTAAACCTGTTAATGAACCGATAAATCCAGCAATAATAGAACCGAATACTATCAGGAGAAACTTCAACGCTATTAAAATTAAAGTCATTTAATCTTTATTACTTTACCATATTTATCGTTTGTTGATAGTAATTATGTTTATGATATGTGTGAAAATGTTCCAGTTATCTGGTTACTTATCCGTGAAACATTTATTTTAGGCAAGGCACTGATGCTCCTGGGAATATTCGAAATCAATTCGACAGAATTACATCGAGAAGTTTTTATTCCATATTTTCAGGAAGCGACCATAAAACTTACGCTGATCAGGAAAATAACTGAATGAATCACTGAAATCAAAAGACCTGGAGTACCTGAATGGCAGTGGGGTCTCATAAAGACAAAATTCAAATAGGAAGGATATTCAAAATTCATCTGGTCAGAATGTATGTTCCCATCCAAAAAAGAAATGTACGAGAACAGGATAGACACCTATGTCCTCAACCTTGAGAACATAACAGGCGGGTACGGTATAGTACACTGCATGACCGCCGCTATGGAAGTGATTAAAATGGCAAGATCGTTTTTGACATTGAAAGATGTGGATTCGGAAGAATTTATAGGAATGGTAAACAGAGCGTTGTATTATAAATCAATGATTGGTACAAAGAAAGCTGTAGTTCCAATATTGAAGGGAAAATATGCAGGACTTCTATTTGAGAAACCCTCAACAAGGACAAGGACTTCCTTTGAAGTGGCGTCTGAAAGAATGGGTGCACATACATTATATTTGTCATCAGACCAGATACACCTTTCAGGGGGAGAACCAGTAAAGGATGTTGCAAGAATGCTTGGTGGATGGCTGGATATACTTGTAGCCAGGGTTTTTGCACAGTCCACATTAACTGAACTTGCGAAGTATTCAGGGCTTCCGGTGATAAATGCATTGAGTGATTCCGAGCATCCAACACAGATGATATCTGATTTCCTTACGATAATGGAAAAGAAAAAAAATTTTAAGGGGTTAAAAATGACATTTATAGGAGACGGAACTAATAATATAACAAATTCTCTCATGATGACGTGCTCCATGACCGGAATTAATCTAACAATAGCTACCCCGGATGGCTACCAGCCGGATGCATCATACAAATCTGTAGCCGAAAAGATTGCTGCGAAGCAGGGCAGCACAGTAACTGTGACCCATGATGTTGCAGGAGGAGCAAAAGGATCGGATATACTTTATACCGATGTGTGGGTCAGCATGGGTGAGGAGGCACAAAGGCAGCAGAGAATTAAAGATTTCCAGGGATTCCAGATCAACAGTGATGTGCTGAAACTGGCAAAACCCGATGCAATAGTAATGCACTGCCTTCCGGCTGAGAGGGGACTTGAAATAACAGATGATGTCATAGAGGGAAAACAATCCGTGGCATGGCAACAGGGTGTCAATAAGATATACGGTGCTGCAAGCAGCATTGAATGGGCAATGAGGGATTGATACTGTGGACCGTATAGTGATAGCCCTTGGTGGCAATGCACTAGATACTGGAAAATCAAGCATAATGGAACAGATAGGAAAAGCCTCTGAAACATTTATCAGATTGTCAAATGTCATAAACAGCAATGAAGCCGTGATAACCTACGGGAATGGGCCACAGATAGGGGAAATATACCACAAAACATCTTATCCTCTGGACATAAGCGGAAGCATGTCACAGGGACTCCTCCTGCACATTCTTTCCATGGCATACAATCCACTCCAGCTTTCAGGAAAACTCAAAAAGAGCGCTGTTCCTATTCTGACACATACTTTTATTGATAAGGATAAATACACATTAAAACCAATCGGCCCTTTTTATGACCATAAAATTGATGATTCCTATGCCATGGAAATTAACAAGGGTTACAGAAAAATGGTGAAGTCCCCTGAACCCACAGGCATAATGGAAATAGATTCAATAACATATTTAATGTCCAATGGCTATTTACCACTTGCTGTTGGGGGAGGAGGTGTCCCCGTGGAGAAATTAGATACAGGATATGCAGGCTTTGAAGGTGTCGTTGACAAGGATTTGAGCTCATCCCTCCTTGCAAACCAGTTAGCGGCAAAGAAGCTTATCATTATTACAGATGTAAATAATATATACCTGGACTTCAAAAATAAAATCGACCCTATCAACAAAATAGGCTACAGTGAATTACTCTCTTATTACAATAAAATAAACTTTGAAGAAGGTACAATTAAGCCAAAAATTCTTGCTTCACTTAAATTCATAGAAAACGGTGGAGAAAAGGTCTATATTACATCTATTGACAATATAGATAATATGGAAACTGGAACAGTCATTGAAAAGGGATAAAACAAATTAGGGTCCTCCAACATCTGAGGTGATGTTTAGAGTAAATAAAATCCAGATAATCCTGATATTATTGAAATCAAGTTTAATGATGAAGGATGTATGTTATGAAAGTCCGGTGGTTCATTGATTATTTTATTAATGCTTTGTTACTTCCCATTAAATCGTTATCTTTCCAGTATTTTTTTATTATTATAGATAAGGAAATTACAATTGGTATTATAAGTATGGCAAAGGTTTTCTCGAAACCTATGTATGGTATTATTGCTGCAAATATCAGGGGTATAACCATAAAAAGGCTCATATTATATGCATAGTAATAGGAATTTACTGCATTCCTTTCCTCGATTGTAGACCCTCTTGCAATTTGTACCGTTGATATTGGGAATATGGAACCATGAGGTATGCCGAGAACCATCATAAGGATCAGAAAATCTGTATAGTTCGGAAGGAATGGAAAGAGTGCAAGGGCAACAATTGTAATTCCTGGAGCAATTATCAATGGTATCCGGAGATTTCTTATAGGTCTTATACTCAAATATATTCTTGTGAATAGTGAAACGGTAAAAAAGAACACAAATGGAAGATAAGCCATATAACTGCTCACGTGAAACCTTGTTTCCGCAAATATTGCAAGAAATACGGTCAGTGCTGCGAACGGCACATTATAGGTTGTAATGGTAAGAACAGATGAAATGAAACCCTTATTATGCCATACATATCCACCATGCGTTTCCTTTTTGTTCTCTGGGAATTCCATGAAAAACGATGTTATAATCCCTATAATGCCAAGAGGAACAAAAAATAAAAAGAGCGTTCTGTAATATATTATGGTAAGTAGATAAGTCTCCAGTGAAGGTCCGAATACAAGGCTGAAGCTTAGTCCAACAGCATATATGCCAAGCAATCTTTCCCTGCCCCTTTCATTGGGATATAATGAAGCGGAGGTTATTATATTCGGCAATATTATGCCATATGCAATTCCTATAAGGAAAGATATTATAAAGACGCTGACATCCCCGGATAAATAATACAGTAAAAGAAAGCCTGTAAGTGCAAAATTGGCTATAATAAAAATTTTTTTTCTGAGCCCAGACTTCAAGAGTGGATTCAGAAACGCTGTTGCCAGCACAGTGCCCAGATATATGATTGCGGTCACCAGTGCAGTGGCAATATATGAGAAGTTAAGGACATATTTGGAGAAGAGTGGCACAGTGGTGACAACCATGTTATTGGTAGACCTCATCGATATTCCCATGAGTATTAACACTGTTGAATAGAGAATGAATAACTTTTTGCCTGCCACCTGATTATTCATGTATGATTAGTGCTTGATTTTATTTATATGATTTCTTGTCAGCTAGAAGAACATTTAATCTTCTGTGAAGGGAATGGAATTCCCTGTGTTAAACGTTAAAAAAAAATAAAATTATTTTTTAAACAGAGCAGGTCCTAATGGAACTAAGCCTTCTTTTACAGAATTACTGACTATGGCAAAGCTTGTGTAAACTGCAAAGAATGCTGTCAGGAATCCAAACACCCCTCCCAGGCGGGTCAATGTGGTAGATGAATAATATGCTCCGAACCCAAGCATAAAGAATGCAAGCCACAGAAACAGAAATGTGAGATTCAACGACAGGTTCAATCTAATAGCACTGGCCCACATATATAGTGTAAACAGTCCCCATAATATCAAAGCAATACCGAGGGCGGTTGCAGGTATGGTTATTATTTTCATTGAGGCAAATAAGACAAGGAATCCATAAAATAACCAGAATGACCCATAACTGGTGAAGGCAGTGAAGCCAAATGTATTTCCACGACGCATTTCAAATGCCCCTGTGAGCAACTGGGCAAATCCTCCATAACTAAAAGCCAGTGGCATTACCACTGAAACTGCAGCTACTGAAAGTATCCCAGCATTGACAAAGCTTAGCAAAAAGGTTGTAAATCCGAATGCCGCAAGCCCTAATGGTGCAGGATCAGCCAGAAACGATTTATTTATCTGATTTACATTCAGGGGGTCTTCTGTCTTAATTTTATTTATTGCTACGTTCTCATTTTTTATGTCTTTATTGTTTTCCATGATTAATCACCTTCCTCCTTTTTTATTATTTCAACAGCTTTTTTTATTTCCTCAACTGATGCTTCGTTTTCAAGGGTGCTTATATCTCCCGGAAGCTGATTCAGATAAACTGCCTTTATGACCCTTCTCATTATTTTCCCAGATCTCGTTTTTGGAACAGCGTCTACTATATGTATCTCCTCAGGAACCATAATTGGGCCAAGGTCCGCCCGCACCCTTTTTTTAATGCTGTTTATAACCTCAACGCTTTTTTCATATCCATCCTTCAGGGTTACAAAAGCGATTATTGTATCACCTTTTACAGTATCTGGCTTTCCAAAAACTGCTGCCTCTGCGACCTCTTTCATTGCAACGAGTTCATCTTCCACCTCTATGGTTCCTATTCTGTGCCCGGAAACCTTCAAAACCTCATCGCTTCTCCCCAGTAACCAGTAATATCCATCTTTGTCCTTAATTGCATAATCACCCATCAGATATTGTTCCGGGAATTTAGAGAAGTACACATCCATGTATCTTTTCTCATCGCGGTTCACAGTGAGCATTAATCCAGGCCATGGTTTCCTCAATACTATATATCCTTTCTCCCCATCTTTGACCTCTTTTCCATCATCACCATATATTACTGGGTCTATTCCAGGCATTGGAAACGTTGCCGAACCAGGCTTTAGATCTGGTAAACCAAGATGTGCTGAGGGGGCAATGGTAAAACCACCGGTTTCTGTCTGCCAGTAAGTATCTATTATGGGGCATCTGCTTTTACCTATGACATCATAATACCAGTGCCATGCTGCAGGATTTATGGGTTCGCCAACAGTTCCCAGAGTCTTAAGGGAAGAAAGGTCATGAGATAGGGGGTATTTCTCTCCGTATTTCATTAAGAGCCTTATTGCTGTGGGAGATGTATATAATATATTCACACCATATCTTTCTATAATGTCCCACATACGGTCGGGCTTAGGGTAATCTATAGCCCCTTCGTACATTATTGATGTCATTCCCAGAAGAAGCGGAGCAAAAACAATATAACTGTGCCCGGTTATCCATCCTATATCAGCTGCACACCACCAGCGATCTTCGTCCTTTGGATTAAAGCCCCATTTTAGCGTGTTTGCAACCCATACAGGATATCCACCATTACCATGTACTATTCCCTTGGGCTTTCCTGTAGTGCCTGATGTGTAGAGAATAAATAGGGGATCACTGGAATCAAGTTCTTCCGGTTTCACGTATCCATCCTCAAGAATTTGATCATAGTAATAATCCCTGCCAGATTCCATATTTATTTTGTTATTGGCGTTTTTCACCACTATTACATTATCCACGCCCTTACTGAGATCAATTGCTGCATCCACTATTTTTTTCAGTTCTATAATTTTACCCTTTCTGAATCCCCCATCGGCTGTGATTACAGTTTTTGAATTGGAATCATCAATCCTCTGTGCAAGTGCTTCTTCACCGAATCCGGAGAATACGACATTGAATACTGCTCCGATTCTTGCACAGGCAAGCATGGCTATTGGAGCCTCCAGTATCATGGGAAGGTATATTGTAACCCCATCCCCTTTTTTTATGCCAAGGTTAAGCAGTGCCTTTGCAAATGCATTCACACGTCTGTACAGACCGTAGTATGTAACAACTTTTTCCTCCCCTTTTTCTGGAACCCATATATAAGCAACCTTATTTCTCTTTTCATTGTTGGCATACCTGTCCAGGCAGTTATATGACATATTGGTTTTTCCATTTATAAACCATCTGTAAAATGGCTTCTTTGAGTCATCAAGAACCTTATCAAAGGGACTGAACCAGTCTATGATTTTGGCTTTCTCTTTCCAGAAGCTTTCAGGATTTTCCAGCGATTCCTTATATTCCTGTCTATATCTGGCGAGGCCTACCCGATATTTTTCATCCATGGGCAATGTTTCGTTCATAATAAAATATACACTTATACATTATTTAAATATTTCTATAGTATTATAAATACGTCATATGTCTATTTATTCATACTAAAAATGCTAGTTTAACTTTTTAAACTATACATAAAATTACCATTTTGTCGAGCTTTCTTTAATTTAGCAGATTTAGAACTTTTAATGGAAAGACAGTGTATTTCTAAATTAATATGCCTTAACAATCGTGAATTTTTAACCTATATTAAATAAATGCAACAACTAAATCTTATATCGACATTTGATATATAAGAAATTTGTATTTATCCAATATGATAATATTTCAATAGTGTGATAGTATAGTATACTTTGGAAATGTTTAAATATTATAATGAAATACTCTTATGCTTAAGGAGGTGTTTAGTATGGAAACTGAAAATACTCAGATAGAAAGAAAAATGCCTGCCAAAAAGGAAAACAGATATGATTTCCAGAAATCTGACATAGAAAAGGAACCTATGGTCAGAATGGAGGAAATTGCCAAACAAATATCTGTTACATGGAAAAATGCCAGTCTAAGGATTGCAGATGTGAAGAGGCTTATACCATATCTTGCTGCCCAGGCTTTTGTCCAGACAGGGGAATCCGAGGATGACATACTGGATTATATAGACGGATATTTCAAGCCTGCGCTACTTGAATATGTATACAGCATACGCAATTCAGCCAAATTCAATCTAATTGAGAATTAAATTTTATTGAGTTTTTTATTTGCCGGTTCATCCCGGTATCTAATTTTCATTTATTTTTAAATTAAGTTTTCTGAAACCATACATTATATCACTGTCTATCCGGTCATCTGGAGAGGGCTTTATGATACTGTATGAAGGCACCGCCTTTGAAAATTCCTCTAGTGCTATTCTTGCTTCCAGCCTTGCAAGTGGTGCCCCGAGACAAAAATGCACACCATGTCCGAAGGCTATGTGCCTTTTTTCAACCCGGTGCGGATTGAATGCATCCCCTTCCCTGAATATCTCCTCATCCCTGTTTGCAGAACCAAGGTATAATGCCAGTATGTCATTTTTAATAATCTCCACTCCACCTATCTCTGTATCTATTTTAGAATATCTCCTGGTTGATTGCACCGGTGACCGGTATCTCAAGGTTTCTTCCACAACCCATGGTATAATGGAGGGATTCTGTCTCATTTCGGGGTATATGCCTGGATTTTCATATAATGAGAATATGGCATTTGTTATGAGATTTGTTGTGGTTTCATTTCCTGCTACCAGAAGCAGAATTGCAAATCCGGCAATTTCCATGTCGGAGAGTTTTCTGCCGTCCATTTCAATGGTGGACAGTCTCGATATAAGATCGTTCTTATCAGAGTTTCTGTCAATCTTCTTATAGAAATAATCCGCCATCTGATTCTGTGTTTCAATATCAGGTCCCCTGCCAAGAGATGTGGCAAGCTTATCCGACCAGTCACGGAAGAATACGGAATCCGACTCAGGCACACCCATCATCTCTGAGATAACCGTTATGGGCAACAGGTATGAAAGATCTGAAACTATGTCTGAATTATGTTTTTCAACAATTTCGTGGACAAGTTTTCCCGCAATTTTCCTTATACGGGGTTCAAAGAGATCTATGCTTCTGGGGGTAAATGCACCACTGACAAGGTTCCTCAAAGTTGTATGCATTGGTGGATCCAGAAGGAGAATGCTTGGTGTTGTTTTCTCATTAAGCAATTCTGCCAGTTCCCCACCCAGAAGGTCCCTGAACTGTGATGAAAAGTTCTGATGGTCTGAAAGAATTCTGGAAATATCACTGTATTTGAAAATGTGTATCATATTCCCCTCTCTGAATACCGGTGAATTCTGCCTCATTTCACGGTACCATTCAAATGGCTCTTCTTTATAAGTGGGTATATGCATGATTTAATATTGCCATTTCATATATTATATTGCTCATAAAGAAATTGAGGAAATTATCCCTGAATTTTTTATTTAATCAATAAAAATAAAAAGGATTGTACTATCACTTTATAAATGATTCAGAAATATTACAATGGCAAACCGTCATACGGCGATGATTTTGACTATATCCTCATATCACGCATGAAGCTGGATAAGGAGACATCAGACAATATCCTCCATGATGTTTACTCCAACAATTACGACATGGCATTACTGTTTGGCAGACAAGGAATTATTGCGTTCATCTATGGCATACTGATAAAACTCTCACTTTCGGTCAAAAAGGGGAAAATACTTCCATTCGGCACAATTTACTCGAAAAATGCCTATGATTATCTTCTTTCAAAAAATATTATCCCAGACATGGAAAAAAATATGATACTGGGAAATGTGCTTCTAATAAAAAACCGCAGCTTTCAGTACAAATCATTCTATACGAATCTGAAATGCACTGAAAATATACGCTTTAAGGATTTCCTTGACCTCACAATTAAGCGGGGAAATATGTTCAAATATGTTATTGTAGGGATTTCTGGGGTGTTTGTTAACGAGGGCATGCTATTACTCCTTCATGTCCCACTTGGACGGGTTTTGAGCATCATACCTGCAATAGAGGTTTCAATCGTCTATAACTTTGTTTTGAACAATAGATTTACATTTCACGGAAGGGGCCATTTTTACCTGAGGCTCACAAAATACAATTTATTCAATCTCATAGGCTTTGGCGCTAACCTTGGCGTTTACTATTCCGCACTGTACTATAAAACCAATATATATGTAGCAGATTTCCTTGGCATACTGGTGGCGTTCATAATAACATATACAACTGCCACCATGATAGTGTGGTAATATGGAAAAAACAGAAAGCATGGAAAGAATACAGCGTATTATAATAAACGAAACAGCGACAGTTCTTATTATTTCCGCTTTTGCTGCGTTCGGACTATTCGGGTATCTTAACATTTTTGCCATAGCTCTGGAAACCACATTGCTTGTATTTGCATTCATATTGCTGCTCATATCCAACCTCAATGGCAGATATAAATTCAACCCATTGTACATCCAGGCCTTTGTATATTCTACCATGCTGGAGGCTGATCTGGTAATCATGATGGCTATTTCCAATCCATTTTTTAAGTATACCCTTATTGCAGTAGCAACCATATCCCTCATATTTGCTTCCTATAAGTTCTATAAAGACCCTTATTCCTACGATATCTTAAGAAATATAGAAAACAGGGTAAAACAATTATACATTATTATAGCAGCTGCATTCCTTATAGCTGTATCAGCAATAGCCATGCTAGCAGTATTTGCGCCCACAGATGAATTTCTGATAGACCTCTACTCCGCAATGCAATTCATGCATGGGTTAAATCCATACAATCCTGCAACCACAGCTGGCGTGTTTCTTTACTTCAAAAGCTTCAATATGGATCTGAATGTTACGCCCACAATGTACGGGAAAGACATAACTCTTCTGGGATATCCTTCACTGGCATTTCTGATTTACATACCATATGTCTATGTGGGAAAATTTGCAAACCTTATAATCTCTGCCGTGGCTTTCATACCATTTATTATTATATATAGAAAATTTAATGACAAAAAGATGGGGCTGTACGCCATGCTGGCACTGCTTGTCAACGTAATATTCCTTTACAGTGCGGCATTTTCACTGGTCGGGCTTGTGTGGGTTGTATTCCTGATGGCATCATATTACTTCAGAAATGAGCCAACGTACTCCGGGATATTTTTTGGACTGTCCCTATCTGCAAAACAGTTTCCTGCACTGATTTTTCCCTTCATGTTTTATATGATCTACAGGGAAAAAGGCATTCTTGAAGCCATTAAATGGACTGTGTCAGCATTCCTTATATTCATGCTAATCAATGGTTATTTCATTATAAGGTCTCCAGCACTCTATTTTAAAGACATACTTTCTCCAGAAATAATGAAGCTCATAGGAATAGGATTCGGGCCATCCCAGCTTTCATTCCTTAATTTTGTTCATATTCCACCTCAACTGTTCACTATTATTATGGTGCTTTCATTAGTGGCATTTTTTGTTCTATATATTAGACATTATGACACCTTGAAATTTGATCTCTTTGTATTTCCTGTATTGATACTTTTATTTAATTACAGGCTTCTCATAACCTATGTGGCTTTCTGGCCTCTTATATCCATAATATCCATAGAGGACATAGATTATGGCAGAAAACTTTCCATTAACAGGAAAATTATCAGGCACTATGCAACCTATGCTCTTGCCATACTGATTGCTATCCTTGTTGTTGGAGCCTATTTCGGGGTGCATCCGGAAGAAAATGTGAAAGTTAATTCTATAAGCCTTGATTTGTTTCATGGAAAGGTAAAAAAGATATTTGTGAGTGTTGCATATACGGGCAAAAAATCCGAGAATATATATTTCAGGGGTATAATAAACGAAACCAGCTATAACGGGCTGCTGTTCAACTATTCGGGAAATAAATTAATTCCGGGTGCCACAACAAATATAACACTTTATCCGGTACGGGGTGAAACAATTCCCGATAATATTACCATCGATCTGATTGCATACAATGGCACAATACAGGGGTCATCAACATACAGCATATACCAATGGAAGGTTATGCCCTACCATGATTTGCTATATAATCCTCCGCAAAATAAGTTATCGCTAAATCAGAGCCTGCCCTGAATAGTGCAATTAAAGCCTCGTTTATGGCATCCGGAGCCAGGCTTCCTGATAATACCGCATTTTTTATCATGCTGTATTCCCCGCTAACCATATATGTTGCCAGGGGTTTTTTATAGAGTTGTTTTGCACGGTAAATCACGTCAAGGTAAAATAAAGCAGGTTTTACCATTATTATATCTGCCCCTTCCTTTATGTCAAGGCTTATTTCATTCATGGCCTCATCTCCATTTCTGTAATCCATCTGGTAGCTCTTTCTGTCACCGAATTGTGGGGCGGAATCGGCAGCATCCCTGAAAGGCCCATAGAGATTGGAGGCGAATTTGGAGCTGTATGCCATAATAATTGTATTAATGTATCCACTGGTGTCCAGGGCTTTGCGTATGGTTCCTACCTGGCCGTCCATCATTCCAGATGGAGCAATGATGTCCACGCCCGCTTCGGCATAGCTTATAGCCTCTTTTCCATAGATATCAAGTGTTTTATCGTTGTCCACATATCCATTGGATATTATTCCACAGTGCCCAGTATCCGTATACTCGCACAGGCACAAGTCGGCTATAACATTCAATTTTGTATTGGCCTTTGCTGATCTGATGGCTTTCTGTACTATGCCATTATGGTCATAGGATGCTGTCCCTGAGGAGTCTTTTTGTGCAGGAATTCCAAAAAGTATGATATTTTTCACACCTATATCCTCTAAATGCCCTATATATTTTTCATATTCCTTCAATGAATATCTGTATATGCCTGGCATGGATTTTATTGCAGTTTTACTTTTTGCTGTCTCATCCACAAACACAGGCATTATGAGCTTGTCAGGATTTATGGAGGTTTCGGTGAAGATATCCCTTATATTGCTATTTAATCTGTATCTTCTCATTCGTTCAACTGGAAACATAAGCATAAATATGGTTAATTGCTAATTAAATATTTTCAATTACGATAAGAGTATATAAAACAGTATAAAATTGGCTGGAATTAAATCAATATCATTTCATTTTTGAAATAAAGCATTCCAGGATTAGAGTTTTCCATTCAATTTAAGATATTTTTCATAGAATTCCGGATATGCCTCATATTCTACATCGTCGAAATCATTTGCTTCCATGAACCCTTTCAACCGCAGTATGCAGGAATCACATTTCCCACATGCCTTTTCTCTTCCATTGTAACATGACCATGTAAGATGATAAGGAACTCCAAGTTTTCTGCCCAGCCTTACTATATCTGCCTTTGTTAGGTATTGTAAGGGCACCCTTATCCTGAATCCCTTTTCTATGCCATATTCAGTGCCAAGATTCAGGGTTTTCTCCATGGAGTTAAAGAATTCGGGTCTGCAGTCCGGGTATCCGGAATAATCTATTGCATTTGCACCTATAAAGATAGAAGAAGCCTCTATGGTTTCCCCGTATGCAGCTGCAAGTGCCAGAAATGTGGTATTTCTTGCCGGAACATAGGTGACCGGTATTTCCTTTTCAATATTTTCCATATCCCGTTCAGGAACTTTTATGTTATCGGTGAGTGCAGATCCACCTATTTGCTTCATATCCATGCTAATTTTCTTGAGTTTCAATCCATAGTGCCTGCATATTTCCTCAGAGCTCCTTAATTCTCTTATATGTCTCTGGCCGTAATCAAAGCTCAAAGGATAAACAGTGTAACCACTATCTATTGCATATGCCAGTACAGTCGGAGAGTCAAGCCCACCTGAAATTAATACAACAGCCTTTCTGTTTTCCATGGAGGATAATTATGGAAAGGTATTATAATTTATATAGAGGTTCCCTGCCATTGAGCACATTTACCAGGTTTGTTACAGCAGTTTCAGCCATTTTGTCTCTGGTTTCATATGTTGCACTTCCCAGGTGTGGCGTGGCAACAACATTGGGAAATGCGAGAAGTGGGTTTGAATTTGTCACGGGCTCACTTTCGAAAACATCAAGGGCAGCTCCCCTAATAATGCCCTCTTTCAATGCCCTTGCCAGATCGTATTCGTCTACAATTTTGCCTCTTGTGCCATTTATGAGAAATGCTGTTTTCTTCATCTTTGATAATTTTGCATAGTCAATAAAATGGTATGTTTCCTCGTTCAGGTCAAGTGCTATTGCCACATAATCTGATTGGGAAAGCAGGGAATCAAGACTGGTGAAATCAGCAGCAACATCATGCCTGTGCCTGCTATAGTATATAATATTCATATCAAAACCGGATGCCCTTTTAACAAGGGCTTTCCCTATTCTTCCCATGCCTATTATTCCCAGTGTTTTTCCATGTATTTCGCTGCCAAGCATGAATGTGGGATTCCATCCTGCTTTCCAGCCATTTTCCCGGATAAGGTTATTTCCTGATACAATATTCCTGGCAACAGCAATCATAATCCCAAAAATTAGATCTGCTGTGGCATCTGTAAGAACCTCAGGTGTATATGTCACCATTATCCCCCTTTCCCTGGCGTAGTCAACATCTATGTGGTCATAACCTACGCTATAAGTGCTTATGACCTTTAATTTTCTTCCTCTGTCTATTATTTCCTTATCTATTTTTTCATTAAGTGTTATGAGCATCCCCTCAGCATTTTCTATGTTAGAAAGTATCCATTCCCTCATATCACCCGTTCCAGGAAAAAATTCGACTTGAATATTCTTCTCACTGGCAAGATAATTTCCGGGTATATGTCTTGTGGCAATAACGTTGTACATAGAACAATAATTAGCAAAGGCAATAAAGAATTTTCCATGGATTAATTATTTATCTTTTATTAACGTAAAGATTAATTATATGGTATAAATGTACCTAATAAATTGAGCTTACTTACACCAATTACAATAGAACTTGTTAAATTCGTTGAGATAATAATCATTAAAATGGGGCTTTTAGGTGTATTTTTTCTGATGCTCCTTGAAGGAATGTTATTACCGGTCCCATCTGAGGTTGTCATGACGTTTTCTGGATATCTGGCTTTTTATGGATTACTTGATCCATTTGGATCGTATTTTTCTGTTATACTTCTTCTACTTGCAGGTTCTATAGGTGATCTTATAGGGGCATGGATAGCATACTGGATTGGAAAATATGGCGGAGACCCCTTCATATTAAGATATGGCAAATACTTCTTCCTTAAAAGTGATACTATTGACAGAACAAAGATGTGGTTTAACAGATATGGTGACATCTCAGTTTTCACAACAAGATTCTTGCCTGTCCTCCGTACTTTTATATCAATACCTGCAGGAATAGCTACCATGGACTTCAGGAAATTTTCACTGTATACACTCACTGGTGATATTATGTATAATATTGTCCTTATATATCTAGGAATATTATTTGGGTCTAACTGGAAAGTTCTTCTGAAGTACTTTACAGAACTTTCATATGTGGGTGGGGCAGCATTTATGGTGGTTATAGTGTATTTTATATTCAGAATTCTAAAGAACAGGAATAAGGGCATAAAGTTAGACAAATAAATAATATACTAATAAACACTATAGGAATTATATGTTTTCTGACTCTGCAAACATAGTAAATAAGTCTTTTCGTTATTTGCTTATTTCAAGAGCAATGAGGAGTTCAGCTCTAATATTTGTTACTCTTGCCCTTCCTTTATATCTTCACTTCCTTCATTTTTCTCTAATTTTCATAAGTCTGATTTATATTCCAATAATATTATTTAATGTAGTTCTTGTATTGATTCTGGGCAGACTCGGAGATACTATAGGATATTCCAAAATACTGTTTATCAGTGAAGCATTTCCAGTTGTAGGCCTATTGATGCTCTCCATATCCACTAATATATATATCATAGCAATAGGTGCTATAATAGCAGGAATAACCGGTGGGGCAGGTGGAATGAGAGGGGCATTTTCACCTGGCATGATGGCTTTTGTCGCAAACAATTATCCTGGAGAGAGTGAGCGTGTTGACAGGATTTCCCTCCTTACAGCCACGGCATCCTTCTTTTCGATCTTTGGCGGATTATTCATGGCACTATATGGGTTCATATCGAACATAATAGGCGTTCTTGGATTTTACCGGCTTTTCTTCATAGTATCATTTCTGCTCATTCTTGGATCACTTATAGCCCTGTCAAGGCTACATGAGTACAGAAGGCCGAAAAAAACTACCAGAATAATGAAAAAAGCCAGTTTCAAGTATCTTATACGGATTCTACTGCCAAACAGCGTAAATGCCGCCGCCATCGGAATAGCAATGCCCCTGCTTCCCCTTTTCTTTGCATTAAAATTCCATATAGATCCGGGGATGATTGGGTATATATATACTGTGGCATACATCTCCACGGCAATAGGTTCCTTTGTTTCAGGCAGATATATTAATGGCAACATTGATTCTCTCAAAATGGCATCTATAGCACATATACTTCAGGGAGCCTTATTTATTGTAATAGCCTTTACACCTTTTCTGCTAATTGCCGCTGCCATATATGTGGGAAGAATGGCAGTAGCCGGAATAGGCGCCCCAATGAGAGGTGCAATAAACGTTAGAGGCATAGATAAGGAAGATTATGGTACTTCCACATCACTACAGGGAGTTTCAGGCAGAGGCTCTCAGCTCACAACGGGTGCATCCGGTTATCTTATGGATATTAATCTTGCATTTCCATTGATAATTGGGGGTAGTATACAGGCCATTGGTGGAGTCCTTTACTACGTTATGGTTAAAACCTGGCATCCTGACAAAAGTTCTGGTGGCAGAAAACATCATGCAAAAGTAAATTAAGAAAATACGGATTTTATTTTTTCATCTAGGTTTATAGCACCAAGGCATAATAATTTCATAGGTTCTTTCCCAACAACGGTCATTGATGCATTCTTAATGGCCATCCCAAAGCTTTCTCCCTCAGAAAATCCGAGGTAATATGAAGCTATAGCCCTTATGGGATCTGAATGAGAAACAAATATGTATTTCCCTTTATAATCATCCATACAGGATTTCACACGTTCCTGGAGATGTTCCCAGGTTTCCATGCCAAGTGTTTCCCTGATATTGCCTGTTATATGTGAATTTGGGTAGAGACTATCCAAAAATTCGTTAATACTATGTCCCTGTGCCTTGCCAAGGTAAACCTCCTTTAGCCTGTCATCAATACTAATATCTAATCCCACATACTTTGAAATGATGTTAGCGGTGTCGTAGGCTCTCTTAATGGGACTGCTCACTATTCCATCAAATTTAAGTCCACTTAACTGTTGAGCAGTCCGTTCCGCCTGTTTTTTACCAGTGTCTGTGAGTGTATTGTCATCTACATCATCCGATAGTATTTTTGCCACGTTTATGTTGCTTTCACCATGTCTGATAAATATGTATGAGTTCATAGACATGGATAAATTAGCTATTAATAAATATGTTTAAAGAATGTTACCGTACCCACATATACTGTAATTCCATAATTGTTTCCATTTTAAACGAAAAAATAGACCGATAAATCGTGCCTAAATTTATGCCTGATTTTGTGCATTTATATTTTTCACTGAATGTCTGTATGAGATTGCCAATAATCAAACAATTCTAATTAACCCCCAGGAAGGAAGCTGGATTTTTTTTTATTTATAAGATTCAAAAGTCATGGTATACGGTATTTACGTTTCAGTGCATCTATCAATACACTGAAGCTTTCATAGGCTCTTTTAAGTTTGAAATTATCGATCATGATAGGGGTGTCATGACAGTTAAAGTAAAATATTATTAGAAAAACATAAGGAAATTTACGAAACCTCATACCAAAAAACTCAGAACTTACCTCAACAGATAGTGTTATAATGAATTCCAGAAGATGATAGAGTACAAATCGCAGAAAAAGGGCAGTATATATGTGAATTCAGGATGGACTTCCTCAGAATGCCCCCTGTCTGGTGAAAAAATAAAGCACCCAATCTGGAAGATATTCAGATGTGAAACCTGTAATCAAGACTATGAGAGGGACAGGTTAGTGTTACTGGCTATAACCCCCCATGGTCTTGATCTGTTCGGTAATCTCTTTGCCATCTATGATGGGTGAATACCTGTACACCAGAAGCATGCCTAATGTTTCTGGATCAGATCTGACTGAGGTAGTGCATAAGATTGCATAATCTTTCGAGAACGGTATAGTTTCCTTATCTTTATTTCCCATAGAATTTATATATTGTGCTGGATTAATAATGCTATGATCAAATGCTCTCTCTTACATGTTCATGAACCTGCTGTCGCTGTACCTTCATTTTCGGATACTGAATATGATAGATAGGAAATGTAGCGTCATGACTGTCATATTGATACTTCCAGGATAAAGGTTTATAGAGTGAGAAAGGAGAGACCATGAGTAAGATACCAAAGGAAGTAGATGATTTGGTGTCAATTCTAAAGATAAATCTCGACCTATTACGTAAAAAAAGGAAGGTTAAGGATTAAATATAATTCTAAAACTCATTTTTGTGACTTATTCCTTTTTTATTTAGTTTTGATGCAAAATACATTCCATATATATCCACACCAACGGCACAAAATAAAGAAAACATTGCACCATAAACAAATAACGGATGTCCAATCAAATTGTATGGAGTAAGAAGTGAGCCCAACCATACAATCTCCTCCGGCAATATTAAAATTACACCTATTATTAGATATTTCCGTGGCATCTTATTGTTCATTGTAAATCACCATTGTATAAAGTTATAGGGGATGGCCAGTAATTTTAAGATCATTTTGTGGTTTCTCCATTTTTATTTAGTTTTGATGCAACATACATTCCATATATATCTACACACATGAATGCGCATATAGAGAATAACATACCATTCTCAAATAATGGATTTATCAGCAAATTATAGGGTGTAAGGAGTGAGACCAACGGCATAATCATCAATGGCAATGATAAAATAACAAGAATTATTCTATATTTCATTGGCATCTTATTCTTCATTGTAAATCACCACTATATAAAATTACAGGGGATGACCCGTAATTTTTAAGATCATTTGGGACCTGATTATATGGTGAATTTATCCATGCATATTGATATAATATACCTGTATGCGTAAAGAAAAACACACCATTTCCCCCACCCAATTCATCGTATAGGAGAATTGTACCCATACCTATACCTATTATCAGTGCCACCAAACCAGCGGTCGCAAAAGCGGATATGGCTACGCCAACACCTAGTACATACAATAACACATATGTCATTTCCTGGTTAAATGCAAGTGCCTCTCCTCCACTACCTAATGAATATATTGCCTGAAGATCTACATATACATTAGGATTATTGCCTGTTGCGTTCGTATTATTGGTATTATTGGTATTATTGGTATTATTGGTAGTATTGGTAGTATTGGTAGTATTGGTATTTAATACAGTTACATTATAGTTTCCAGATTTAGAATATAACGGTACCACTGTAAAATTATTATTTAATTCTGTACTGTTGATTAGTAATGATCTATGTTCCAATTTTCCATTAACGTAAACATTTAAAAGTTCTCCAGTTACATTATTATTTCCCCTATATAATGTATAATTCATAATTATTGTGTTATTGCCTGTTGTATTGCTTCCATTTGTTGCAGGTGTTTCATTTCTAAATGTGTTTCTGTGGCTTACACTGCCTGTATCCTTTAAATTATATTCATGAACATAATGCCCTAATTTGGGTATATTTATATGATTATAATTATCACTATGGATTTCTGGGTTATAGTAAACCAATCCTACAAGGCCAGCAGCTACCATAATAGTAGCAAATGAAAATGCTATAATAGTTTTTCGATCCATAATGATATTAATACATGAATATATATATAAATTTTGATAGTAATATTGATAAATAATTTATTGGAAAACCATTTGTATTATTTATTATGGGAAGAGATAACAATGACCTACACGGAATGTTGCCACATAGAAGATATACAAACAGCATAAGACATGTAATTGTTTCAGAGATGACCATCGTGATAAAATGTATATTATATACGGTTTCAGAGGGAAAAAATGTTATAAAACCTTATTTGTACTTCATGTACAGCGGGCTCGGTGGGATTTGGACCCACGATCACCGACTTAGAAGGACGGTGCCTTATCCATACTAGGCCACGAGCCCGCTTCCAATATTTTAGGATATAATATAAGTATTTCTATGAATAATTCATAAGGCTGCAAATTTTTATAGTATGCCCTGATGACTAACTCCTATGGCGGTACCTGAAGACATACCATTCTTCGATTTTGGCAAACCTGAAAAAATTAAGAAACAGAATCACAGACTTTTCTTCGACAATGACCTTTCCGGTTTCAAGGGGAAAAAGGTTTACCAGTATATATTTTTATACTGGATTTCAGATGATTCAATAATTTACAACGGAAAGAAGATAGCAAAAATATCTGTAAATGGAAATATTATGCAGAGAAAAGTGCTTTTCAGGCAGAGTGTTTTCGACAAGTTCGGTGACACACAGTGGACATTCAGCCTCTCAGATAAAATCAACAATGGGATAATACTTTGCTATTATCACAATAATGATGGACATAAATCCTTTGCACATATATTTATTGACAATACTCTTAAGCGTAAAATTGCCAAAAAGGTTGCAGAAACACTCATTGAGGCAGCCGGGAAGTATGGTATGGCTATAAAGGAAGGATATGTTTTTTATGAATACATAGATAAGGAGAATTACAGGGAAAGCGTCTCGGAACAGGGAGAAAACGAGGACGAAAAATTATTTAAAATACTGGAAATTGAACCAACCAATAATCCTGAAGCAATTAAAAATGCATACAGAAAAATGGCAAAGGTATATCATCCAGACCTGACAACGCCTGAAAATGAGGAAGATTATTCTGAAAAAATGAAAAATATAAATTATGCCTATGAAAAATTATATAAAAAATACTACAGGTAGATTATTTAACTTCAAACTCATGCCCGTTAAATGGCAGAATGAATTTGTACTCTGGTAATGATTCCTGCAGTTTTTCTCTCTGATCGCCATGGCATAATACTATGGTTTCGGGATCAACGGCCTTAACAAATTTTACAAGGTCAGAATGCCCGGCATGTGCAGAAAGGTCAAAGAAATCTATCTTCATTGCAGGTTTTATGGTTGCACCTGCTATCTGTATTGTTCCATTCTCTATAAGGCTCCTTCCATTTGTTCCATCTACCTGGTATCCAGTAAGGAATATTGCAGATTTTGGATCTTCGGCAAAGGCATCTATATATCCAAGAACCGGCCCTCCATCGAGCATACCGGAAGTTGTTATAATTACATCTGCCTCCCTTATGGCTTCCTGCCTCATTCTGTTGTTTCTCACCTGTATTACACGACCCAGGGACTTTCTGAACATCTTTGGGTCCTTAAGGAATCCGGGTGTGTCCATATATATTCCGGATATCCTGTTTCCCATGCCATCCACATAGATTCTATAATCCATGTCCTTCAGGGTCATGATCATCTCCTGTGTTCTTCCTATGGCAAAGGTTGGAAGTATTACCTTTCCACCGTTTTCTACGGTTTCCTTTATACTTTCCTTTAACCTCTGTATTACCTCATCACGGTCTTCATGGTCTCTTCCAGCATATGTGCTTTCCATTATAAGTGTATCCGTCTTTACGGGCTTTGCACCGTATAATAGATTTGTGTCTCTTGTATACAGGTCTCCTGTAATCATGAATGATTTAGAGTCCTGGAACCACCACATTGTCGATCCGGGTATGTGTCCCGCACTATGTGCCACGGCTGTAAGGTTATCTACCTGAAATGGCTGTTCATATTTTGCAGTCATCATGGACTTGAAAAGGTTATCAACATCCTCTTCGTTGAACATTTTAGTGTAGTTCTCAAGCCTCATGATTTTCAGTGAGTCCATAAGTATGGGCTTTATACTGTTCGCAGTCATCGCTGTGGCATGGAAATTTGCCTGAAAACTATGGTAATAAACCGGCAGTGCCCCGGTATGATCCAGATGGGCATGTGTCAGGAATATGTCATTCACCTTTTCAGGTGGAAGTGGGTATTCCGGTGGTTTTTCAGGCTCTATTCCATAGTCTATCATTATCTTGCTCTGCTTATCCTCTATCTTTATTGCTAGTCTTCCGACTTCTTCGGCTCCGCCGAGAAATTTTATTTTCATTTTATATCACGCTTTTGCATTTTCTAATCTCAAAGAACATTTGCAATTCCTTTGACCGTTAATTTCTGGAACTAAATTATATAACATTTTTGATACCTTTTCCTCGCTTTCCTTCATTATCTGCATAACATCTGAAGCTTCTACCGCTTCATCCTTCCATGCATCATAATCTGTAACAGTTGCCAGCATGCCGTAGCACATTGACAGTTCAGCTGCGAGGTTTATTTCAGGGACCAGTGTCATCCCTATAATATCGGCAAAATTTCTGAACATTTTTGATTCAGCCCTTGTGGAGAATCTTGGACCCTCTATGCAGAGGTATGCACCATTTTTATGGACCGGAAATGACAGACTTTTGCCTGTTTCATAAGCCTTTGCACTTATATCGTTGCAGAATGGGTCTGCCATTGAAATATGGTAAACATCAGGTCCATTATAATATGTAAGTTCCCTGCGCTTGGTGAAATCTATAAACTGGTCAGGTATTACTATATCTCCTGGTTTATATTCATCCTTCAAAGAACCTACTGCATTAAGACCTATGATCCTCTCAACGCCAACCTTATGAAGGGCGAAAATATTTGCTTTGTAATTAACCATGTGAGGGGGTACTGTATGCTTTTTCCCGTGCCTTGGCAAAAACGCTACTTCAACACCATTTATTTCACCAATTTCAAGTGGTGCCGATGGTTTTCCATATGGTGTATCCACATCCATTGTTTTCCGGGTTTCCATTATACTGTAAAGACCACTGCCTCCTATTATTCCTATGTAAGTCATTGCTTATCCCATTGATTATATACTATATCATTCAATAATATTTATTCATTTCTATATATTTTATCCGACTGCCTTAAAAGATATTTATTTATGCCCGAACCATACTGGGCTGCCGTTTTGCTCCGGTTGTATATCTCTTCCGGCAGTGCAACCTTCTGGGCTATTTCCCTGAGAATTATCTTGTTCCTGTTTCCCTGTATATTATTCTCCCTAGTTATATTGTGCCTGATCCTCATAATTCCCGGAGAGAGGTATGGAGTTATAAGTTCCTTGTCATAGTATTCTGCCATTTTTCTTTCCCTTGGGAGTGTAACATTGAAAAGCCTGTTCATGTAAGTATCGTTTTTGAGCCTTGGATTGTCAATAAATCTTCTGTACCCATAAAATATTTCATCTGCGCCCTGTCCTGTCACAACATATTTTTCTGGTATAAAATCCATTAAAATGAAAAGCACTAGTTCGTATCCCATCTCCATTCTGGTGATTTTTGGGTCGATTTTTAACAGCTGATCTATATAGCTTTGTATGTCCATATCGTCCAGTATTATTTTTTTTACCTGGAGTTTTAAAATCATTGATGCATCATCAACATTCTCTATATCTCTTGAATCAGAGAATCCGAGGGTATATGGTATGTATTTATAATCTGAAATGGCTAGCAGAAGTGAGCTGTCAAGACCCCCTGAATAGGCTATGGCACAGGGTTTTCCGGCTGTTTTTTCAACTGCAGCCTTTAATTCTTCATAAACATCGTCCACTATATTCTGCATATACACAATTATTGATAATGATTATTTAAACTTAAGGTTGTCCATTTTTCTTAGCGTTGCATGGAATTCACAGATATTGATCAACGAATTGTTTATAACTTGCAAAGCATTTAACCTCCAATGATAAAAGTTATGGCGTCCGGAGTTTTTGATATACTGCATTTAGGCCACGTACATTACTTAAAAGAGTCAAAATCATTCGGTGATTATCTAGTAGTTGTAATAGCCTCAGATTATACTGCGAAAAAGCATGGAAAGGAATTGATATTCAATGAAAAAGAGCGATCTGCACTTATATCAGAACTAAAGATAGTGGATGAGGTAATGATCGGGCATAGTGATGACAATATATTCAAAACCGTAGCAGAGTTAAAACCGGATATAATCACATTAGGATATGACCAGAAATTTAATGATTCTTACATTGAAAATGAATGTAGAAAACTTGGTTTGAATACAAAAGTGAAACGAACCACACCATTTGACGGTAACATAAACAGTTCCTCCAAGATAAAGAAAAAAATTCTTGAGTCCATGTAGGAATGCATCTTAGGTCTATAATTCAGGAATAAAAATTTTATTATGGCTGGTTTTTAACTCCTGTAGTACGCATAATGAGTTTTTTTGCTCTATAGATTAGCAAGCCATTTTATTTTTATGTGCTAATAAACAATTTTAAACGCATTAAAAACAAATTAGTATCATTACAATGCTACTATGATTATAAAATAATAACATTCTAATGTATCTAAATATAGAAATTAATGACATTGTAATGTAATTATTTTTATATTATTTATGTATATACATTCATGGACTTATCTGAACTTGAGAAATTCAATACATGGTGGAAAATAGGTAAAGTGAAACCATCATTGACAAAAGAGTATAAGAGAATCGTATACAATCAAATTATGAAGTATATTGACAAAAGATTAATTATATTATTATACGGGTTAAGGAGAATGGGGAAAACTACTATAATGTACCAGATTATTTCTGAGTTGTTAGAACATACTGAAGGCAAAAATATACTGTATTTTTCATTTGATGAATATGCATACAATATTGATGACGTGCTTAATGAGTATAAGAATAGTGTATTGCATAAAACCTTTGATAATACGGAGAAAAATGTCTATATATTTCTGGATGAAATTCAGAAATTGCAGCACTGGGAAGATAAAATAAAATTATATTATGATTTATACCCAAATTTAAAATTTATACTGTCAGGATCAGCTTCTGTATCACTGAGAAAAAAATCCAGTGAAAGCCTGGCAGGGAGAATAATTACTATTGCCGTAGAGCCTTTGAACTTCACAGAATTTCTGGAAATGAACGGATTAAACGTTATAAAAATAAAGGAAAATCCAGATCTTTATAAAAGGGATATAATGCCTTTCCTTGATAGGTACATGAAATATGGAACATTTCCAGAATTGTCAAGGAACGAGGATGATGATTACGCAAGGTTATATATTAGAGAAACGGTAATAGATAGCATAATTTATAAAGATATAGAGAGGGAATTTAGGGTAAATGATGGGGATTTATTAAAAACCCTGATAAAAATGATTTCAAATAGGCCTGGCATGACATTGAACTTTAAGGCAATATCTGAAAATATTGGAAGGGATCAGCGGACAATATCAAATTATTTCGAGTATCTTGAATTTGGATTGTTGGCGAAAATTATTTATAATTATAGAGAAAATGAATTTATAAGCCTCAGAAAATTGAAAAAATGCTATCCAGTAACGCCAAATATTGTATTTGCATTATCTGATAAATTCTACGAATTAATGCCATATATAATGGAAAATTTAGTGCTGATGAATATCAGGACAAATTATTTTTACAAAAATAATTATGAAATAGATTTTATTTCAATTAAAAAAGACAAAATCATGCCAGTAGCAGTCAAAAAAACTGACAGAACTGAAAAGCAGTTAAAACTATTCATAAAAAAATATGGGAATAAGGTGGAAAATCCATTAATGGTAACCTATGATAATGAGTCAAATGATAATATAAATGTGATTCCATTATGGAAATTTCTCCTTGAATTTTAAAATATAGGATAAAGTTGGGAAATTAATTTATTCCCTGGTTGTTCTGGTTTCTTGTGGATTCTTCATACCTTTTCTGAATTGCCTGTTCAAGATCCTTGTATTTTTCCTCTAATGATTTTTGCTGATTCTCCAGAGTTTTAAGCCTCATCTGGCTGAGCTCTTTCTGTTCTTCAAGATCTGCAACAAGTTTTTCTTTGTCATCAATTCTGTAAATAACAGGACCCACATTTTTATACACCGGGACATCAGTTCCAACTGCACTCAATTCCTTAAGTGTTTTTTCCAGTTCCTTGACCTTCATGTCAATCTGGTACCGCTGGCTTGCCACCTGCTCTATCTGTGCCTGCATGTCCTGTGCCTGTTTTATCTGGTTCTGTAAATATGCATTTAAATTAGGTTCTACCATACATCTACCTCCATTATTTTTTTGGTTACGTTCAATACCCTTGTTATGGATGAAACACTGGCCCTCAGGGAGGGAGCGTCAGGAGCGTCTATTATTATATAAATATTAGAATCATCCTCTTCAAGGATCACTCTTGACCTGCCGAATGTTTCCGTGACCTCTGGCCTTATGGCCTCCAGGTATTTCATGTACTCTGATTTCTTCAGAGTAATCTTGACCCTGAACATCTCTAATTCATTATGATATATTATTATATAACTATTTGTTAGATTTGCAGTACTGATGAATGTATAGTTTTCATCATACAAAGCTTTGTTTTCTATGCTGAATGGTATCTTTCCTAATGGATTGGTTATAGCTGGAGGCTATTTGTTTTTGAAAGAATATGCTATTATTTTTATATATACATAATCTATGGGCTGATATGAGCAGTTTAAACCTTTCAAACACATTTCTGGTTGTTGTAATTGCACTGATACTGATACGCATAATGTACAGGAGGATAAAACAGGGGCTTAATGGAAGATCGTTCAAAACATTCAGGCTGTTCACGACACCTGTTATATATTTCCTGCTTCTTCTTTTTTTCATAGCGGCATTTATAGGTAATATCGATTATATAACCGTAGTTATCCTACTATGCGGCATTGGAATTATTCCAGGATTTATTTACGGAGAACATGTGTCATTTTTTGAGAAGGATGGAAAAATTTTCTATAAAAGATCTCCATATATACTTACTATCTGGGCTTCCGGATTCATGGTAAGAATATTGCTGGAATTTCTGTATCCATCCAACCTTGAAATACAGTTCATAGTTGATGCCCTTCTTGCCGTAACACTTGGGCTAATAATGGGCGAGTCTATTAAAACCTATATAAAATACAGAGAATATATCGAGGAAAGCCATTTACCTGTTTATTGATTTTTGCCGTATAAACAGTTACTTTTCAGAAAGCAAGATTTGCATACGGGAGTTTTTTTGCAGAAGTCCTTTCCGAGATTTATTATCATTCCATGAAAATTTTTCAGTTCATCAATTCCATGAAACTCTTCTTCTGCATGGGCTCTTATTTCCTTTCTTGAAAAATCTTTGCCGTAGTACCGTTTAAGAAATCTAAATGTATAGGCATCAACCACAAATACGGGATAATCAAGAGCATAAAGCATTATGGACTCCATAGTTTCATTCCCCACTCCTGGAAGCCCGGAAATAAAAGATGCTACCTCCTCATGATTCTGATTTTTCATATTCTCCAGGCTTCCGTATTTTTCAATAATTGCCCTTGCAACCGCTGAAAGGTATCTGCTTTTCTGGTTATAAAATCCTGAGCTCCTTATAAGATCCTTTAATTTTTCATTATCCGTCCTGGTTATTTCAATTAAAGTATCAATATGTTCTGATTTCATTTTTTCTATAGCCTTTTCAACATTTTTCCATGAGGTGTTCTGTGTCAGTATGCATCCGATTACTGTTTCGTCATCGGTTTCCGAAGGCCACCATTTCAGATTTCCGTAGTAAGCATACAATAGGTTGTAGAGATTTCTAAACATATTTATCTGGCATAGCGGAATTATTAAAAAATATTATTATTCCAGTATTTCTTCTTATTAGGGTTAAATAATACATGAAAGCCTGTGAATTTGGCTATTTTATCACGCTCAAAGCAATAAGTGCATCCAGAAAATACTGTATGGCAAATCCAGCTACAAGGAGACCAAAAATTCTTGTGATGGCTGTCATGATCTTATCTCCCAGGACGCTTAATATCTTTGAGGAATATATGAAGAAGAAATATACTATGGCAAGCACAAGAAGCACCGATACTATGGTTAGCATTTTTGTCATCAAATCTCCCTTCATGAGTATAATAACAAGAGATATGGCTCCAGGGCCTGCCAGTAATGGAGTTGCAAATGGCACTATCCCCATATTTTTTGAACTTTCCACAGAAGTATCTGGCTTTGCACCCTGCCTCACCATTTCTATTCCCATGAGCAGAAGTATAATGCCACCTGCAATTTCAAGTGCCTCTATTGAAATTCCGAAAAATTGTATTATAATTCCACCTGCAAGTGCAAAAAGTATGATTATAATTCCTGCATAAAGAACAGCATCCTTCGATATTGTTCTCCTGGTATCACGATTGAAGGAACCCGCCATACCGACAAATATTGCAAGACTCCCGAATGGGTCTATTACCACAAGAAGGGGCATAAAAACCTTTAGGAAATCAGCAATAAATGTCATATTACTGTATAGTAATTATATATATAAATTGAATTTTTTTACCAGATCACTTAAATTATAAATTAGGGTATGTAGGGGATCTGATAAAAGCTATAAAGAGAATGAAAAAGCAAAAAATATTATAGGATTTTTATATGAGTCAAAAATGAAAGTACTGATACTTGGCATCGACGGATACATAGGTTTTCCCCTGGCCCTGAGGCTACTTGATCGGGGATACGAAGTATACGGTGCCGATAATTTTTACACAAGAAACAGGGTAAAAAATGTGGGTTCAAAATCCGCAATAAAAATAAATTCCTTTGCCACAAGAAACAAGAAACTGAATAATGCCATAAAATTTTATAAGGGTGATGTCAGCAATTCAAAGTTTGTTTATGACATAATACGTGATTCCAAGCCAGATGCCATAGTGCACCTGGCAGAGCAGCGGTCAGCACCATATTCAATGATTTCACTTAAAACTGCAACAGAAACACTGGACAAGAACATTGAAAGCACAATGAATATAATATATGCAGTTAAGGACCTGAACAGGGATATTCACATAGTAAAACTTGGATCAATGGGGGAATATGGAACGCCAAATATAGACATACCAGAAGGATTTTTAAACCTGTCATACAACGGAAGAAATGACACTCTTCCTTTTCCCAGAATGGGTCAGTCATGGTACCATCTTTCCAAGATTTTTGACACATACAATCTTATGCTTGCAAATCGCATATGGGACTTAAACGTCAGCGATGTGATGCAGGGCGTAGTCTATGGTACAAGAACCGAAGAAATCACAAAATACAAACTTTTTACAAGATTCGATATAGACCAGGTATACGGAACAGTGCTTAACAGATTCATATCCCAGGCCGTGATAGGGTATCCATTGACAGTATATGGAAAAGGCGACCAGAAGCGTGCATTCCTGTCTCTACAGGACAGTGTCGAATGCCTTAACCTTATACTGGACCATCCTGCAGAAAGGGAATATAAAGTGTATAACCAGTTTGATGAGTATTATCCATTGAATTACATTGCAGAGACGGTTAAAAGCCAGTATGAAACCATCTATGGAAAGAGCATAAGCATAGATCATGTTCCTAACCCAAGAGTGGAAATGGAAGACCATTATTACAATCCAGTTAACCAGAACTTAAAGGATATTGGCTACAGAAGGCAAATGTCCCTGGACGAAGAGATGCCGGTAATGATCAGCGATGTCAGAAAAAACATCAACATGGTTTATGGGCTGAAAAATGTAATAAAGCCCTCAACTAACTGGAGATGATTCTGGTACAGAAATTGTATGTCCTTCTAAGGACTTTATAGTAATCATCGCTGTTTCCAATGCTTGCCCAGTCACTTCTCCTTATTTTAAATGGCAGGACTTCATTTCCGTTTATAATGTGCTGATTTATTGCAGGGGTTAATTCTGGGCCAGCAATACGGTTCATTACATCCCTTTTAAAAACATAAAAGGCAGCAAGTGCATATTTTGACTCTGGATGTTTAGGCTTTTCAACAACTTTTTTAACAAGTCCATTCGTTATATTTGCAACACCATATCTTTCAGGATTTGGAACAGACATTACACTTAGCATGGTTTTCCCAGTTGATTTGAAAAGATCTATCATTTTCTTTGTTTTGCCCATGTCCATTATGAGACCGTCCCCGGCATTGAGTATAAAATCATCTTTTATGTATTCCTCTGCAAGTGCCACTGCTTTGCCGTATCCCTCTGGCTTTTTCTGGTATATGTATTCGATTTTCATTCCCAGAGTTGACAGATAATCCGCTGTATGAATGTCATTTTTGTCAAGGACAACAAAAAATCTGTCAGCACCAGATAGTGAGAGATTATGTATTATACATTCAAGAATGGGCCTCAGAACTATTTTGCCGTGCCTCGCTGCGTAAACCGGAAGCATTTCTTTTCGCATGCCATTAGGAAGATTGGCACGGGTTCCAAGCCCGGCTGCTGTTATCAGTGCATCCATAACCAGTAATCGAATACTTTTTATTAATAATGTTGCAAGAAACAGTTCGATATAATATTAATACCTCTAAGCAATTATATATCAATGGAATGTTCAATATGCGGCACCACTGCTATATATGAGGTAAAATACAATGGTTCCGCACTATGTAAAAAACACTTTATGGAATACGTAGAAAAAAGGGTGAAACGTGAGATACGGGGACAGATAGATTTCAGTAAAGGAAAGGTAAAAATTTCCGTTGCTATTTCTGGCGGCAAGGACAGTTCCGTAACACTGTTTCTAATGCACAAGATATTATCAGAAAGAAGAAATTTAGAGCTTACTGCATTCACTGTAGATGAGGGCATAGAAGGATACAGAAGTTCTGGACTGGAAAAAGCTAAAAAATTAAGCAAAACTTTGGGAATAAAGCATGAAGTGATATCATACAAGGAAAATTACGGATATACTCTGGATGAAATAATGAAAATTGACAGAAAAACTATTTCATGTTCACACTGTGGCCCCATGAGACGACAACTAATGAACAGAATTTCAGAATATAATGGATCAGATTATGTTGCACTGGGAATTAACCTTGATGACTATGCGCAGTCAATTCTGATGAATATTGCAAAGGGGGACGTTGCACGTTATGCAAGAATGGCCCCCCATTCCTATACAAGGGAAGGTTTGGTGCCAAGAATACTGCCATTAAGGAAAATACCTGAAAAAGAGGTTGTGCTTTATGCAATATTAAGTGGCATAGACTTTGACTCTAGCTGGTGCCCTTACTACAGCATGGCACAGAGAAATTCATTCAGGGATATTATAGAAAAGCTTGAAAAGGAAACTCCCGGGACAAAATTTGCTATAGTAAAGTTCTTTGATGAGACAAGGCCGGCCATAAGAGATAGTTATGTTAATGAAAATATGAAATTGAATTCCTGCAGGACATGTGGTGCGCCCACTCCCGGTGATATGTGTGAGGTATGCACTGACCTTGGACAGATAAGGAAAATAGATAGGGATACATAGAAATATTTATTTAATTTCTAACAATAAGGGTCTCACGGGGCTGTAGCTTAGCTTGGTTGGAGCACCCGGCTGATAACCGGGAGGTCACCGGTTCAAATCCGGTCAGCCCCATTTATAGTTGGGGGATATAGTATATGAAGAATAAAATAATAATTATCATAATAGCCATAGCAATAGCAGTTATAGTAATTGCTGGAATAGAATTTGCAGGTGTCCAGAAATTTAATTTCGGTAATAATAGTGCTTTTGCCGTTGAAATAGAAGACCCAAGTTTTAATTTATCTCATATGAATACTTCAAAATTAAAAATATTTCTTAATCATGGATTAACAAATTATTCTATCAAAAATAATTTAATAAATATGAATTTTCATAATAGTGGGAATAATTCAGGATTAGTGTTATATGGTCTTATTTCTATGTATAATTCATTAAACTATTCAATAAAACTTAATTTTACAGGAACAGCATTTAACTCTTCAGATATTCTTTATGGATATTTCTTTTCTAATTTTCATGATGAAGAATTAGGAGGAAATACATCGTATTATTGTGTTCATGATACTCAGTATCCAAATGGCACTATAATAACTACTAATACTTCCTCTCCACCACAATTAAAAGGAAATGGTGACAGCTATTATCTTGGAACAGGGCTTCCTATTTTTAAAAATGAAACAATATCTATTCCACCTCATGAAATTATCCGAATATCAATATCATATCTTTCTCATTTACAAATTTCATGTGATATATCAAATACTACAACTATACCATATATTGTAAGTGAAAATATTAGTATTTAAATTTGCAATAATTCTACTGCATATCCATAATTAATGGTATACGTTCCACTTGCACCTGTTACGTATCTGTTAGTTGTTGTCCCACCCTCTGCATATACAAATCCTATTTTTGTTTGCCACGTCCCTTCACCGATATTATTGCCGTTAAGAAAAGTTTCTGTATATCTATTTCCAGATAAATCGGTAGCTGAAACATTAAGCGATGGGAGAGATAATCCGGTAGAGCTAAAACTATCTACATAATAAAAATATGATATTCGCAACATATAATTACCACCATTATAAAAACTCCATAACTGGAAATCTCCAAGACCATTTGAATAAGTACCCCCACCAGTATCGATAATATATGCTATTCCAAGACCCTGAGGGGTAAATCCGTTATGTGCCACTTGCCCAGATATAGTTAACCCACCAGCTATACTCAAATCTCCAGCATTACCGACACCAATACCAAGAGTTAAAAGCTGTGTTGAACCATTAGTTATATTCCAAGTATAAGTGCTGGTAGCGTTTGGAAAATGAAAATTTAAGTTATGACCAATATAAGCACCACCTTGACCAGTAAAGGTTATTACCTGTCCTGAAGTGGTAGTCATTGCAAGGGTATGTGCAACATTTAAATTACCAGCTATACTCATATTGCCACAACCATCATCCGATACATTTCTGACACTGCCATTTACATTTCTGTTGTGGTTAAAGAGCTTGTAGTTCCTGATATATAGATTTCACCATATTTTGTAATTTGTAAAATAATAAACAAATATTTATATCATTTCAACATAACAATATTGTTATATTGATGTGACAATTGGTATTCGTTAAATAACTTCCAGACTTCCTCAGAGGTTTAAAATGAAAGAATTATCCTTATACAAAATTCGTGATATGGCTTTAAATTCGGGATTAAGCGTTTATAGTGTACAAGAGATTTCAAATCTTATCAATAAGAATAAAAATATTGCGAGAGTTTATATGAACAGACTTGTTCAAAACGGTCTTGCCACAAGGCTTGTTAATGGAAAGATATCATTTATCAATGATGACTTTATTATAGCATCACAGTTGATTTCTCCCTCGTATATATCAATAAATTCTGCATTACTATACCATAAGATAACTTATCAGGTTCCACAATATATTGAATGTGTAAGTACTAGAAACTCCATGAATTATTATAAACTTGGTATAATATACCATAAAATAAGGCCTGAATTATTTTTTGGATACAAAAGATATAACAAGAACGGAAGTTTTATATTTGTTGCAAATCCGGATAAGGCAATTTTCGATGGATTATATTTCAGTATATTTTCCAAATTTGATGTGAACGATTTTAAAAAGGAAATAGACTTTTCTGAAGTAATAACTATGCTAAAAAATTTAAAAATAAAAAAAATAGAAAAGATAGTGGGGATGCTTAAATGATTTCTAAAAATGATATAATATCATTATCAAAACTCCATGGATTAAGACCATGGCAGGAAGAGAAAAGATATATGCAAGTTTTAATGTTGAACTCATTATTTAATTATCCATTAATATTGAAGGGTGGAACTTATTTATGGCTATTTCACGGGTTAAGAAGATTTTCCGAGGATTTGGATTTTACAGCAAACGATAAAATAACCGATGATGTTTCAAATACCGTGCATCAAAATTTATCTTTAATAGGAATAAACAACGAATTGAAAGTTCTTAAAAATAATAATGTAACACTTTCGTTCAGGATACTATCTAATGGACCTTTATATACAGGAGTTTTGGACCGTACACCTGTATATATTGAAATTAGCAGAAGAGAAAAAATAATAAAAAAGCCTATTGCATTGAAATTTGATTTTCCAGAATATGACCTACCTGTAAGAATATTATCTGGGATGTCACTGGATGAGGTTGCCTCAGAAAAGATAAGAGCCATTTATACAAGAAAAAAACCAAGGGATATCTATGATTTATTTTATTTGGTTACCAAGAAAAATGCAAAATTCGACTTAGAAATGGTAAACAAAAAACTCGAATATTATAATATTATATTTGATAAAGAAGATTTACTCGGCGAAATGCTTAAACAACAAGATTTTTTCAGGAATACACTTAGAAATATTGTAATGGATGAATTACCTGATATTAATGATATAATAAAAATAATTTCAATATGGGTAAGCGACCTGATGCCATGATAATGTGGATCCCTGTTTCACTTCCAGAGCTTGCAATTACATATAGAATTATATTAAATCCTTTGAGTGTAGAGGTATGACCTTTGAGGCTTGAATTCCCTGTGCGCTCCAGGCTAGTATTAGAGATGGACTTGCTTTACCAGAACAAACTCTGATAGCAGATTGATCAAGAAAATTAATAGAAATGATATGGCCTGATAAGTCGGTCAACATCGAATACACTTTAATAAGCTGTATATTCTGAATACAACTTTGTTCTATTCCAATAAATTCAAACATAGAAGGGGATATATAGATTAATTGATTGCATATTTAATGGAAGAAATTGATTTTGAGAATATGAATGATGATGTAAAAGAATATGCCCTAAAAGAAACGGAAAAAACAGAAAATTATCTAAAGTCAGATTACGATAAAATATTGGACATACTTAAACCATATATTCACCAGAAAAAGGTGAAACTTGTCAAAGTCACTAAAAGTATTGAATGTTTTGTAACCATTGAGCACGGCATGAACAAGGTCATAGTTAACAATTCCCTTATATATTCAACAACTGGAATTATTGTATGGGTAAAACCTGAGAAGAATGGAAATAGGATAGCATTATTTGAAACAAATGGTTCTGATTATGGAGTCCTTAAGATTTTTAAGGGTAAAGAAATAATTTATACGGAAAAGGGTGTGATAAATGATATTTTATTTACACAAAATGGTTTCTATATTATAAGAGAGAAAAGAAATCAAATGGTAAACGAAGATATGCATTCTGGAAATGCCGTTTATTTGAATGGAAATTACGTTTTTGGAAATGAAATAAAATCGGGGGAGGGAATAGAAGGAGAGATTTATGGAGATAAGGTTATACTGGTTTCAGGGGATAATATATCTTCTTCCATATATACCGGTCTGGCAGATAATCCCTCCTCATGGAAACTGTATAGAAAATTTGAATGCCAGGTTAAGATCCTGGGATACAGGCATGGTACTCTTTATACTCTGCTTTATAAAGGATTTGGCATTATTAGTGATGGAAAAAATGAATTTTCCATGGAAGACCCGGTCGAGGATGCAACCATTGTGAAAGAGGGATTTCTTGTCATTCATATGCGAGATGCAAAGGCAATACCTGTAATATATGACTTTGATGGCAGGAAAATAAAAGAATTTGATCTTGGTGAGCCATATGGCCTTATTTCCATGGATTCTGACGGTGAAAAAGCTACTGTTATTATGGGATCATTTGGGGTTCCATACGCTATTTTCTCTTATAGTGATATGGAGTTGAAACTTTTGGAACAGAACATTGTTTCAAAACCTAAAATATCTGAAGAGTATGTTGAAAACAGCTTCGGGAGAGTACATTATTTCTTTCTGGAACCCAATAAAAAAACACAGAACACAATTGTTTATGGCTATGGTGGTTTCAATATATCCATTGTGCCTTCCTATTACAATCTTTTTGCATATCTTCTGAACAATGGTGTCAATGTGGTAATCTGCAACCTTCCTGGAGGAGGAGAATACGGTGAGGAATGGCACAGGCTGGGCATGAAGGAAAATAAGAAAAATGTTTATTCGGCTTTTCAATCCATAATAAAGAAATTAAGTGCTCAGGGGAAGAATATTATTTGTTATGGTGTCAGTAACGGAGGGCTTCTTGCAGCTTATACCCTGGATAAAATTCCCGAATATCTTGCAGGAGCAATAATCGGAAACCCTGTTATAGACCTCATGAGATTTCACAGGCTGCTTGCAGGACAATACTGGGTAAGCGAATATGGAAATCCTGATAATCAGGAAGATGTAAAATTCCTAAGAAATTATTCTGCATATGAACAGCTGAAACCCGGAAAATATCCGCCCTCACTGATATACTCAAGAATGAATGATGACCGGGTTCATCCGGCACACGCCCTGAAATTCTATAAAAAGTTAAGAGATTTTGGAAATGAATCATATATCCTTATTGGCACTGGTGGCCACCTGGGCTCTGGGATAGAAGATATGCTTTCCGAAACGGCTTATATTGCAAGTTTCATTAACACTGTGTTTAAAGAATCTACGTAAGGGTTCCATAATCTTGTGTCTCATTATAACAATAAAATTAATTTATTTCCTGGAGAAAAGTACTCTGTTATCCAGATATTGCCATATTATACCAACAGAATCAAATCCACATCTGTTCAAAATGTCAATATGCTCTTCCAAAGTAATGTTCTGATCGTGTGATCCTGAGGTATAACGCCTTGACCTTTCCATCAGTTCCT
>NZ_KI542687.1:0-1245 GCF_000496155.1 Ferroplasma sp. Type II | reverse complement strand
CTTATTTTTGAATATAGATTCTGGATATATTCCGAATCATTATTGCTCCTGAAATGGTCTCCATCCATAAATATTCCTCCACTTTTAAGAATAGTATAGAAATTTTTATACAGCGATTTCAAATTAGGCTTTGGGATCCAGTGCAATGCAGTAGTAGAAACTATGGCATCAAATTTCTCATCGTCTATGGCATGGAGCCATTCATTTCCCTTCAGGTCATACTCAAGTATTCTCACCCTTGAACCGTATTTGGACACATTATTCTTCGCTATTCTTAAGAGTACAGGGTCGTAATCTATTGAGTATATCCTTGCTTGTGGAAATCGCTCAGCAAGCCGTATGGTAAATGACCCGGGTCCACACCCCACATCAAGTATGTTATCTACCTTTGAATGCGAATTTTCAATTACATTCATCATAAAAGAAAATCGTTGTTCTCTCATCTCGATGAGTGCGTTTTGCTGTGATTCCCATGTTGACAGAAATTCATTGTACGATTCATTCATGCATGATAAATAATATTATTTGAATTAAATTTTTTGTATCTGCAGGCTATAGCAAAAAAAGAACTGCTTAAATGCTAATCAGGCATATAGATATATGACAGTAAAAGTTGGAATACCTGTAAATGGGAGCAATATTAGCGGACCCGGGGAAGGAGCGGAAGTGCATATATTTGAAATAGAAAACACAAAATACAAACTTATAGACCGTTATGAAAATCCAGCTCTAAAAGCAACTTCAACAAGGGGCATACATATGCTCAAATCGGTTCTGGGGAAAAATGTGGATGCAATAATAGTTGCAGAAATAGGAGAGCCAGGAGTACGTTTTCTCAAAAATAAGATAAAAATATACTATAGCAATAACTTGAACGAAGATGAGGCAATGGAATCTTACATTCATGGCAATCTTGAGGAAATAACACTACCGACTCATGAAGCACCACACAATTATGGCAATTCCCATGAATTGAAATAAATATATGAAAATAATTAATTTTTATTAAATTATAATGTTTATAATCCTATTTTTGTCTTAGTTTATATCCACAGTTGGGGCAGTAAGTCATTTCCTCGGTAACTGGGTAGCCACAGTGAGGACACCGGAATGCAGTATCTGGAAGGTTTTCATTATTGTCTTCTGCCATATTTTCTCTTATATTCTCATATGGATTCTTGTTCTTTTCGTTTCCAAAAACGGCCATTCCGATATTTGCCCTTGGAGCCTTTGCCTTTGCCATGT